>NC_009441.1:2438748-2743592 GCF_000016645.1 Flavobacterium johnsoniae UW101 | reverse complement strand
ATGTTCTACAGAATAATTTGGGCTGTTAAAAGGTAATGATGAAATATTAGTCCATTTTCCTTCTACCAATTCGGCTTTAAAAATCTGGAGGTTTGAAATCTTTTTATCATCTCTTTTTTTCGTTCCGTTTTTAGAATTGTTTCTGGTAAAGTACATTGTTTTGCCGTCTTTTGTAAAAACAGCATTTGATTCGTGCATTCCTGTTTTTAATTCTTTGGCAAAATAATGCACAATAGAATCTGCAGAATTGATGTTTTTGAGAGGGATTGTAACCAAATTTAAATACGTCGCATTATCCCATTTAAATTTTTTATCGAAAATTCCGGGTTTCAATTTAACGCCGGCAAAAACCAAATTACCTTTATATTCAACTGCTCCAAACTCTGAATTTGGTGTATTTATTGGCAGGTTTTTGATCTCGAATCGTTTACCAATTGCGGTTACATTTTCTAAAGTTTTAATGTCTTTTTCGAAATTGATAACATCTTCTGTATTTGAAGATTTTGCATAATATTCTTTTAAAACTTCATTTGCATCATCAAAACTATTGGTTGCTTTTAAAGTTTGAGCATATCTAAAATAGTATTCTCTGTCTAAATTGTTATTGTAGTTTTTTACTAAAAGTCGGTAATAACGCTGGGCTTTTACCAAATCATTGGTGTAAAAATACGAATCGGCTAAGTTTTTAATTACTTCCTGCGAAGGTCTGTCATCAGCCAGTTTTTGATACAAAAAGATTGCTTCGCTGTAGTAAGTTCTGTCAAAAAATTTCTTTGCTCTTATCAATTCCTGATCCTGAGCATTTATAAACTGTATTGAAAATACGAATATAATAACGAGTAGTTTTTTCATATTTTTCATTTTAAAAGAATCTTGGAGATTTATCAAACCCTTTTCCTAATAAATCAAGATCAAAGAGGAGCATAATTTCGTGAGTTCCTGAATTGAACTGACCAAAATTAGTAAGCGTATAATCGTAAGCATAACCTACTCTAAGCGAAGGAGTAACATTAATATTAAACAAAGCACTTACTGAATCATCTATTCTATATGCAGCTCCAAATTCAAATTTTTCATTATACAAAACATTTGCCGTAACGTCTAAAGTAATTGGAGCGCCTTTTACAAATTTTGACATAAAAGCAGGTTTAATTTTCCACATATTATTAACCTGAAAAACATATCCTGCGGTTAAAAAGGTATGTATTTCTTCGGCTCCAAAAGCATTAATTCCTGATTTTTCTTCAATGTATTTTGATTTCAATAAATTAGGAGCAGACAATCCTATGTAAAGATTGTCTCTAAAATAATAAGCTCCAACTCCAATGTTTGGCTTTGTTGCATTTATATTTTCTGAAAAAGCAAAATCAGTTTGCGGATCTGTAAAACGAAATCCGTTAAAATTACTTTGTATAGACGAAAAACCTGCTTTTAATCCAAGAGATAGTTTATTTTTCCCTCCCAGATTTAAAACGTATGCAAAATCAGCATAAATGTTATTTTCTTTTTTAGCACCGTCACCTATATCATCTGAAATAAAAGATAAACCTGCTTCTATTTTATCTGTAATGGCAGTATGTCCAAAAAAAGTGAATGTTTTAGGAGCACCAACAGCGCCTACCCATTGAGTTCTGTATAAGGCTCCAAAATTCATCATAGCCGGAACTCCTGTTGCGTATGCCGGGTTTACAACGCTCATATTATACATATAATGTGTATACTCGGGATCTTGCTGCGCAGAAACTGATAAGTAAAAGAGGAAATTTATAAGGAGTAGTATTTTTTTCATTTGAAAATTATATTAAATAATATAAAAAAGAGATTTATCGATTTAAATAAAGACGGCCTTGTTTTGGCGGTTTGTTATCTTTATTAAAATGCAATACATAAAAATAAACTCCATTTGGCGCAACACCGCCGGCAATACCGCTCTTTTCGTAATTCATTCCGTCCCAGGCGGGTTTATTTTTATCTCCTTTATACATTCCGTTTCCGTATCTATTAAAAATTTCAAGTGTATAATTTGGATATAGAAATTCAATATCTTTAATAACAAATGAATCATTTATACCGTCTCCATTTGGTGAAAACCCATCGGGAATAAAAAAGTCGTTCGGCACATTGTCACAATCTGTTAATGCAACAGTAACTTCAATATATTCTGAAGAAAAACAAGCCGAATTTGGAAAGTTAAATCCATAATATCTTCCCTGCTCAGTCAAACGAGTTGAAGCTGAAAGCAGATTGCCGTTATCAGGTGCATCATACCAGACTACTGTTGCAGGTATGTTGGTATTGTTTGACAAATCTCCAATAGTTGGATTAGTTAATCCGCAGAAATTCTGCCCGTCTGAATTTAGTACAGGAACGGGAGAATCGTTTATTGTAACCGGAACTTCTGCAGGTTCAGATGTACATCCAGCCACTGAAGTTTCTCTAACATAGTAATTCCCAGATTGTAAAACTGTTGTACCTGCAAGGGGCGTTGTCGCTGTTGCTGAATCGTACCATTTATACTGGTTTCCTTTTGGAGTTAAGTTTTCTACCGCTACTTCATCGACTTTACAAAATGACAATGGACTAACAGTTGGTTTTACCGGAATTGGATGTATTATAAAACTATCTAAAACGTTGTTTAGATTGACATCGCAATTGGTAATATTATTTTTCAAATTCAAAACCGATATAATTGTCGATCCTGTGTTTAAAAGCAAGCTGGCAGGTATTACAAAATCGGCTTTTCCGTTAGTGACAGACAGGGCAACAGATTCTAAAGTACTTAAATTACTATCCTGAAGCATATAAGATACTGTAACATCGGTCAATGTTCCTAATCCCGAAACTGTTACCGTAACCGGATCGTTTAAACAATAATCATTTACAACAACATTTACTGTTGCAGCATTGGGCAAAGGATTAATAATTAAGTCTCCTCTAATTGTGGCAGTATTTGTACAGCCTGTTGCTGTGTTTGTAATATTCGTAATAGTAATAGTTGATACACCGCTTTTTATATTTAAACTTCCCGGAACTATAAAAGTTGAAATGCCGCCCGCAACTGTAATGTTTGCCGTTTGGCCTAATGCCGAATTATCTCCGGTTATATTATATCGAATATTATAATTTCCGTCTCCTAAGCGTAAGGCATTGGTAAGATGTACTAATGCATTTTTATTTTGGCATGTGGGTTCCGGAGTTAAAACAGCTCCGTCTAAATAAGGCAGTGTATGAATTTCTAAATCTGTAGTTAAATTATTTATGATGTTACGGCAGGCTCCTTTACTATCTACAGCAACAATACCAGTAACGGTTACATGAAAAACTCCAACCTGTCTAAAGTAAGCAGAATTTACAGGAAAACTGAGTTTACCGTTTACAAAAAATGCTTTTATTGTTTCTGTTCCGCCATTTGGTCCGGACACGTTAAATGTAACGTTGTACTCATTATCTGGTATTGCTTCTGCTCCCTGCGTAATTGTTGCAGTATAGGTTGCAGTGTTTATTTCATCTTCGCAAATATTTTTCTCAATTTCAATTTTGGCTCCGGTAAAATCTAATCTTTTTTCGAGTGTGATTATCATCGTTGTTGTTTTATCCGGGCAATTATCATTGTCTGATAAAACAGTATAATTATAAGCATACTCGCCAGGTCCGTATGTTGCAAATACTTGTTTAAGATTAACAACCGGATTTGAAGGAGAGGTTATGCCTCTGCCGCTCCATCTTCCATCAGGGTCCTGACCAGATAATAAAGTACTGACATCAAAAGCAGTATAACCATCTAAATCAGTCGTGCCGCACAAAAGTAAATCTCGACCTGTTCCCGGTTGCGGCGCCCTGATAACAGTAAGTGTTATTGAAGTTGTTAAAGGTGCTGTATCGCATCCGGGAACAGGCGGTACAGTATAAGAATATTGAAAATTACCATTCATGTTGGTTATAGTAAGCAATGGAGGAATAACATTACCTGAACTATCTCTCCATGTTCCATTAGTATGCGGACTGATTACTGTACTATTAAATGCAGAAAACAAATTATAGGTGTTTTCATCACTGCATTTTGTTGCATATGGAGCTGGAAATCCTTCGAATGCACCAATTGTAACCAAAACTTTTGCCGTATTAGCAGCACATCCCGCGCCAGGAGCTGTATATGTATATTGATAGGTTCCCCCAGCCCTAATAGCTTGGGCATTTAAGATTCCTGTTGTAGTACTCAAACCTCTGGAACCATCATCATCAGACCATGTTCCGCCGGGTACAGGGCTTCCTCCTAAAAAAGAAAATAAAGAAACTGATCTATTCGCAATATTTTCGACGTCACAAATTGTGACAGAACCTTCATTACCAGCACATTGCGAATAAACTTTTGGAGATAAAACCGTTAAAAAAACAAAAAACAATAAAAATTGTAAGAAATTAATGTAGTTTTTGGCCATAAATTATTATTTTGGTTAAACATAATAAAATATGTGCTTACTTTCTAAAAAAACTTAATTTTCTTATTAATTTTTTAAATATATAGATATTAAGATGTAAATATTTTTTCGTATTGAAAAATCATAAAAAAGAAACTACAATTCATCTTCAAGCTTAAATCTAAACTTTAAAATCAGACTGTTTCTTTCTACTTCTATCGTGATCCATATATCATGTTCAGATTTTAAAAGCTGGTTAATCTGCTGTAAAGAATATTTATAAGGTCTTTCGTTGTTAATACTTACAATAATATCACCTTTTTGTAAACCGCTTTTTTCAGCCGCAGAAAATTTTCTAATATTAACAATTTCATAAATTGGTTTTAAAGAAAATTTATATCTGAAATTTCCTCCGCTGCCATTATTATTTGCTGCCATTTCGGCCTCGCTCAATGATCCTGCAACCTTGACAGTTTCTAAATGAACTGTTTCCTGAACCCATTGCAAACCGTTGTGCTGAATTGTTATACCGCTTTTATTATAGGTAAAAGGTTCAGAGAATTTATTATTTTTTTTCAAATACAGCTTCTGGTTCTTGTAGTCTAAAACAACTGTAAATCGTTTTAATACTTCGCCCCCTACTGAACCTATTCTATCCGGTACCATTTTTACATTTCGAATTGATGATGAATCCGGAAATGCTACTATTGGTTTTTTAAAATCAAACTCATCAATTGAAAACATTTTTATTCTGGCACGATGTCCTTCAATATCACCGCTGAAACCTTTTCCTAAAAAATCTGGAAAGTTCTTTTTTGGAAGCTTTATTTTATTGTTTTCAAAAATCCAGAAAGCATCACTATTGCCTATATCAATGAGCAGTTTAGCTTTAATATCTACACTGTCAACTACAGCATTTGTATAAATATAAGGTTTCGATTTTTCGATTGTAATAGGAATAGATTTAAACTTATTGTTGAGTCTTCTCCTAATAGATTCATTGTCGGTATGAACCGTAATTTTCTTTTTTTCGTAATTAACTTCAATCAAATTATTCTTAAAAAATTTATAGCCTATAATACCGTTAACCGGAATACCAATATGAGATGAAAGATTAAAACTCTGATCTAAAATTACAAACAACATATGATTGTCTGATCTTAACCCATGCGTTTCAAAAGTATTTTTTGTTGATTTCAAACCTTCAATTTCATTTTCAGATCCTAACCCTCTAAGTTTGATTTTTTCGACATTATTGAATTTAACTTCCTGCATTTCATCCATACTAAACAAAATGGTTTCTTCGACACCTGAATCTAATAGAAAATTCAGTTCTATTCCGTTTACTTTTATCGGAATAAAAATGAGGTTGTTTATCAATTTAAAAGGGATTACAGCCTTTTTTTTATTGTTCTCAATAGTGAAACTATCTTGAGCTTTTAAGCAAAAAGGCAGCAATAAGCCAAAAAACAGGGCTATATATTTTTTCATTGGCAATATTTTATTATAAAATTAGCAAATATATTTATTATTGTTACATTTTTATAAGTACTCGTATTGTTTACGTTAATTTCGAAAAAAAAATGCAAATTTGCACTTCAATAATTTATACTCATGCCAACAATTTCTCAAAAGGGCAGAAACATGCCTGAATCACCGATACGCAAGCTGGCTCCTTATGCTGATTTAGCAAAGAAAAAAGGACACAAGGTGTATCACTTAAACATTGGTCAACCGGATATCAAGACACCGGAAGTGGCCATCGAGGCGGTAAAAAATATTGATTTGAGTATTATAGAATACAGTCCGTCTGCCGGATATGAAAGCTATAGAAAAAAATTAGCTCATTTTTACCAGCGCCAAAATGTAAACGTTAACACAGAAGACATCATTGTTACAACTGGTGGTTCTGAAGCCTTACTTTTTGCACTGGCCACAATTACAGATCCAGGAGATGAAATCATTATCCCGGAACCATTTTATGCTAATTATCATGCATTTGCATCTTCTACAAGTGCAACTGTAGTGCCTCTTGTTTCTACTATTGAAACGGCTTTTGCACTGCCAAGTATTGACGAAGTAGAAAAGTTAATTACGCCAAAAACAAAAGCTATTCTGATTTGCAACCCTGGAAATCCGACTGGATATTTATATTCTGAAACAGAAATTAAACAATTAGCAGAATTAATTAAAAAACATGATTTATATTTAATTGCTGACGAAGTTTACCGCGAATTTTTATATGATGGAGATGATGTGCATTTTTCTGTAATGAATCTGGAAGATGTACAGCAAAACGTAATCATGGTAGATTCTGTTTCTAAACGTTACAGTATGTGCGGTGCCAGAATTGGATGTTTGATTACTAAAAATAAAGATGTTCTTGCAACTGTTATGAAATTTGCTCAGGCGCGTTTAAGTCCGCCAACAATTGAGCAGATTGCCTGTGAAGCAGCTATTGATACGCCGCAAAGTTATTTTGACGAAGTAATTGGCGAATATAAAGAACGTCGTAACACCTTAATTTCTGAATTAAATAAAATTGAAGGTGTCATTGTAACGAAACCAAAAGGTGCTTTTTACTGTATTGCCCAGCTGCCAATTGAAGATTCTGATGATTTCGCTCAATGGCTTTTAGAAAGTTATAATTTAAACGGCGAAACTGTTATGATCGCACCCGCAAAAGGATTTTATTCTACTCCGGGAATGGGATTGAATCAGGTGCGAATTGCATACGTTTTAAACAAAAAAGATCTAATTACAGCAGTAAACATCTTAAAAGAGGCTTTATTGGTGTACAACAATAGATAAAACAAACTAAACTTAAACTCTCAAAAGACAATAACGATTCCTGTTATTGTCTTTTGTATTTTGGAACAATTTTAAATTATATCTAAAAAGGATCGATTAAATAATAAAAACGATAGAAAAGGTTTCCCATTTATTAATTATCTTTACCGCCTTAAAAAGATATACCCATTATAATAGTAGTTTTTAATGATAAATAACGAAGATTTTTTAGACGAAATAGGTGACAGTCATTTCAGCAGTAATGCAAAAAACCCTTTAAGAGAGGATGCTTTTGATATAACTGATGAAGAAAAAATAGAAAAAATTAAAAAAGATGTTGAAAACATTCTTCAGACTCTTGGAATGGATTTAACAGATGACAGCATAAAAGGTACTCCAAACCGAGTAGCTAAAATGTTTGTAAAAGAAATTTTTGGAGGTTTAAATCCTGCAAAACAGCCAAAAGCCTCAACTTTTGACAATAATTACAAATATGGCGAAATGCTGGTAGAAAAAAACATTACCGTTTATTCTACCTGTGAACACCACTTACTGCCAATTATAGGACGTGCTCACGTTGCTTATATTTCAAGCGGAAGAGTTATTGGTTTATCAAAAATGAACCGTATCGTTGAGTATTATGCTAAAAGACCTCAGGTACAAGAGCGTTTAACAATGCAGATTGTTCAGGAACTTCAAAAAGCTTTAGGAACAGAAGATGTAGCCTGCGTTATCGATGCAAAACACCTTTGTGTTAACTCAAGAGGAATCAAAGATATCGAAAGCAGTACTGTAACTTCTGAATTCGGCGGAAAATTCAAAGATCCTCAAACAAAAAGAGAATTTCTTGATTACATTAAACTAGATACACAGTTCTAAAAGTTTATTGTTTTTAGTTAATAGTTTATTGTTCTTATGGCGAAAATTGAAAAATTTGAAGATCTGGAAATCTGGAGACTTGCTCGAGAAATTTGTCAGCAAATTGAATTTCTAATTCAAAATACGAATCTAAAAACAAACTATTCTCTTAAAGATCAAATTGACAGAAGTTCTGGTTCAGTTATGGATAATATAGCCGAAGGATTTGAGCGAAACGGAAATAGAGAATTCATTAATTTTCTAAGTATTGCGAAAGGATCTATTGGAGAAGTAAAATCACAATCATACAGAGCATTTGATAAAAAATTGATCAGCGAAGAACAGCATTTAAAATTAAATGAAATGGCTGAACTTGTAAAAAACAAAATTGGAGCAATGATGAACTATTTAAACAAATGTGAAATCAAGGGTCTAAAATTCAAATAAAATTTGCAACCAAAACAATAAACAATAAACCACGAACAACAAACAATTAAGTAAAAATATGCCACTATACAGCAGTCAGCCACTAAAAATATACAATTCACTTTCGGGTGAAAAAGAAAATTTCAAACCAATCCATGAAGGAAATGTTGGAATGTATGTTTGTGGACCAACGGTTTACAGCAATGTGCATTTAGGAAACGTAAGGACTTTTATGTCTTTTGACGTGATTTTCAGGTATTTTTTACACCTTGATTATAAAGTTCGTTACGTTCGAAATATTACTGATGTTGGTCATATTGTAGATGATGTTGATGAAGGAGAAGATAAAATTGCCAAAAAAGCACGTTTAGAGCAGTTAGAACCAATGGAAGTTGTGCAGCGTTATACTGTTGACTTTCATGACATTTTAAAAGCTTTCAACTTTTTACCGCCAAGTATTGAGCCAACAGCAACCGGACATATTATTGAACAAATCGAAATTATCAAAAAAATTATCGATACCGGAATTGGTTACGAAGCCAACGGATCTGTTTATTTTGATGTTGTAAAATATAACGAAACCAATAATTACGGCGTTTTAAGCGGCAGAAACATCGAAGATATGCTGGCGAATACCCGTGATCTTGACGGACAGTCAGACAAAAGAAATCCGCAGGATTTTGCACTTTGGAAAAAAGCAGAACCGGAACATATCATGAGATGGCCTTCACCTTGGAGTGATGGTTTCCCTGGCTGGCACTTAGAATGTACTGCAATGAGTACTAAATATCTAGGAAATCATTTTGACATTCACGGCGGCGGAATGGATTTGAAATTCCCTCATCACGAATGTGAAATTGCTCAAAACGAAGCCTGCACAGGACAATCGCCGGTAAATTACTGGATGCACACTAATATGCTTACGCTGAACGGAAAGAAAATGGCAAAATCTACCGGAAACAATATTTTACCGGGAGAAATTTTAAGCGGCGACAATACGATTTTAAGCAAAGCGTTTTCTGCATCAGTTACAAGATTCTTTATGCTTCAGGCACATTACAGAAGTATTTTAGATTTTTCTGATGATGCGATTACTGCTGCCGAAAAAGGATACAAAAGATTAATGGAAGCTCTTGAAGCTTTACCAGCAATAAAAGCAGGTTCTTCCAGCTCTGTTGATTTTGCAGCATGGAAACAAGCTTGCTATGACGCCATGAATGATGATTTTAACACTCCAATTTTAATTGCACAATTATTTGAAGCTGTTCGTTATATCAATTTACTAAAAGAAGGAAAAGAAACTATTTCTGCCGAAGATTTAAAATCTTTTTCAACTGCCATAAATGCGTTTGTTTTTGACGTTTTAGGTTTAAGCGATGAGAAAGCAGCAGACGGCAATAACGATAAATTAGAAGGTGTTGTAAATATGCTTATTGGAATGAGAAATCAAGCCAGAGCAGATAAAAATTTCGCACTTTCTGACCAAATCCGCGATCAGTTAATTGCGCTTGGAATTCAGTTAAAAGACGGCAAAGAAGGAACGAGTTTTTCAATTTAAGAAAGAAAAAATCTAATAAATCATGAAAGTCATTACGCCATTTGTTTTATTAGTACGCTTTTATCAAACTGCGATTTCACCTTTTACACCTGCTTCATGCAGATTTGAACCTACGTGTTCAACGTACATGATTCAGGCGCTGCAGATTCACGGATTATTTTACGGAGGCTATTTGGGAATGAAACGAATTTTAAGCTGTCATCCGTGGGGAAGGACAGGTTACGATCCCGTTCCAGAAAAGAAATGTTCACACAAACATTAACTTTTTATAAAGATTTGCTCCGCTTTTAATATCTATTTTTACAAAATATAATAAAAAAATTACCTTATATGACACATCCTTTAAACATCGTTTGGAATCCTTCAGAAGGAATTGATTTAGGATTTTTTATGATTCGCTATTACAGTTTAATGTTCGTAATTGCTTTTGGTTTAGGCTGGTACCTAATGAAAAAGATTTTCGAACGCGAAAATGAGCCAATCGACAAATTAGATTCTTTATTTGTCTGGACTGTTTTAGCAACGTTAATTGGAGCTCGTTTAGGACATGTTATATTTTATGACTGGGAATATTTTAGAAATCATTTACTTGAAATCTTTTTACCTTTCAAATTCGAACCAAAATTCGAATTCACAGGATTTCAGGGCTTAGCAAGTCACGGTGCAGCGATTGCTATTATACTGGCAATGTATTACTACAGCAAAATGATCTTAAAACGTCCGTTATTATGGATTTTAGACCGTGTAGTTATTCCGGTTGCCAGTGGTGCTATTTTTGTTCGTTTAGGAAACTTCATGAACTCAGAAATTATTGGCCACGAAACTACTTCTGCTTTTGGAATTCGTTTTTTACATGACCAGTTCAGCAAAGCAGAAGCTGTAAACGCAACACAAATTGCTAATCCAAAAGAGGCTTACAATGCCATTGCAACAAACCCAAAATTTGCTGATTTATTAGCTCAGGTTCCTGCCAAACACCCAACTCAATTGTACGAAGCATTCTGCTATATTTTTGTCTTTGCTATTTTGTTTTTCTTGTACTGGAAAACCAATGCAAGACTTAAATCAGGATACCTATTTGGATTGTTCCTTGTTCTTTTATTTGTAGTTCGATTTATTGTAGAATTTGTAAAAGAAAGCCAGGGCGGTATCGAAGAAGAATTAGGCTTATTCTCAACCGGACAATGGTTAAGTATTCCTTTTATTATAATTGGTCTTTTCTTTATCATTAGAGCACAAAGAAATCCTTTAGCAGCTTCATAGTTTACAATAGAAACTTTTAAAAATAATAAAGTCCAGTATATTTATTTATACTGGACTTTTCTTTTATAATAAATCTTAAAAGATATATCCCCTATTAACTATTATCTACGGTAATTTTTAAAGCATAAAACAAAACCTCTTTAATCTTAAAGATCAAAAAGGTTTTAAGTTTTAAAAACATAAATAAAACGATTATTCTACATCCAAATAGGGATTCAATATCTCCGCTAATTCATTAAGCCAATAGAAACTGTTTTCGAGTTTATTGATTTCTTGTTGAAGGGTTTCATTTTCCCTGATCAAACCTAGAGCAAGGACAAAATTAACTTGTCTGATTGCTTTTGCCATTTTTTCGGGATCAACTGTCGTGTTGAAAAAGTGAGTAATCTTTTTTCAGTTTCTTTTGAAAGGGTGTTTGTACTCATAACTCTGTAATTTAAGGAAATATAAAACCCGTACAGCTACAGGTGTCCTACGCTTACAGAAGCGTTGCAGTTGTTTCCAATACCGCCACCATATCGCACGGGCAAAAGTTTTTTCGATTTCATGATTCTGTAATTTAGGACTGCAAATATATCAAAAAAACGCCAGCTTCAATAAGTGAGAAAAGTATTCTGTTTTGTAAAAAGACTTTTATTTTGAATGGTCATAAAATTAAAAACCCTCGACTTTAAATAAGTTCAAGGGTTTTAAAATTTTAATTATTTGCACTAAAAAACTATGATTCTCATACTGGCCCGAGCGTATCCGCTCATGAACACAATCTAAATTAATTTTACAAATTAATCTAAAACTAATTATCACGAACGAGACGGTCGTTAGCGGTATTGACTATTTTTTCATCATTTACTTTGTCTTTGCAGCTTAAAAAAAAATGTAAAAAAACAAAGTAGTAGTAAGACATGTTTTTTCATAATCTAGAAATCTTCACCTCTTTTAATTTTATCTACATCAATTTCATTAATAGTATCCTCTAAAACCTGCTTCATGTTCTTTATACCAAAATAATTATTCTTTACAATAATATCTTCAATTTCGGGATGCTCAACAAGCAAATCATATAATGCAGATCCCGCATTACTCCATAATCTAGGATTTTCTGATTTATATTTCGCAATTGCCGGTACTTCTATACTTGCGATTACAGAAGCAATATGAGCTTTTTCAACATCATTAAACATTTTAAAAGGACTTTCGCTTCCAAATTTTTCGCTCAAATTTTTTTCATACAAAGCGAAGCTATAATAACTTAAAGCATATATAAATCTATTATCATTTACTGTCGTATTATTTTTAACATAATCAACTAGACCTTGTCTAATACAAAAATTATTATTTAAATCTTTTGTAAAAAAAACAGTACCAATAAATTGCTTCTCGGTAGGTTGAGAATCATTGTACATTTCATAATAATCTTCTAATAATAGCTTGTTTATTCTAGGTTCTTTATCATAACCTAAAGAATTAACCAAACTTTTTAAGAAATCCTGATCATTAACAAGAAGCCAGTCTAAATCAGCTTTACTATCATTAAATAGGTATTTGTTTCTTGCAATGATATTATGAGGTATAGCAATTGAGTAACTATCATCCTTATTTACTTTTATAACATCTCTCAAAAACAACATTGGAATCATGAAATTATATTTATTAATCACGAATTGATTGTCTGTTAAATCAAAATCAAATTCATGCTCATTAAGAGTATTGGTAGTCCTATCTAAAGTATTTGCAAAAATTGTAGTAAAAGCATCATATTTTTTGATTTTATTATTTTTTACTAACTCTTTTATTCTATTTTCAAACTCACCATTTGGTAAAATTTTATATCCTGTATTTTTCAAACCCCATTCTACAAACGGCATAAGAACAAGAAGATCTTTTTCTGTAGGAAGATAGGGATCGTCAGGGCGGTAATCTATATAGTTTGCATTTTTCTGGAGCTTTATTAAGTTTTTTATTTCTGCAACATCAATATTTAAAGTATCTTTTTTTTGAATGTAGACTATTTTTTCATCATTTACTTTGTCTTTACAGCTTAAAAAAAATGCAAAAAAACAAAGTAGTAGTAAGGCATCTTTTTTCATAATCTAGAAATCTTCACCTCTTTTAATTTTATCCACATCAATTTCATCAATAGTGTCCTCTAAAACCTGCTTCATGTTCTTTATACCAAAATAATTGTTTTTTATTATAATATCTTTTATTTCAGGATGTGCCACAAGAAGATTATAAAGTGCTGATACCACATTATTCCATAATTCCGGATTCTCTGATTTATACTTTACAATTGCAGGAACCTCAATACTTGCAATTACAGCAACAATATGAGCTTTATCTACATCATTAAACATTTTAGCAGGATCATCGCTTCCATAAATTTTATTCAAATTATCGCCATATAAAGCATAAGAATAATCGTCTAAAGCATATAAAAGTCTATTATCATTTACAGTAGTATTATTTTTCACATAATCAATCAAACCTTGCCTAATACAAAAATTATTATTGAGATCTATTGTAAAGAAAAATGCTCCTATTTTTTCTTTTTTAGAAGGCTTTGATGTACTAAGCATTTTATAATAATCTTCCAACAACAATTTATTTATTCGGGGTTCTTTATCATATCCTAAAGAATTAACTAAACTTTTTAAAAAATCCTGATCATTAACAAGAAGCCAGTCCAAATCAGATTTGCTGTCATTGAATAAATATTTATTTCTTGCAATTATATAATGAGGAACACTAATTGAATAGCTGTTATCTTTTTTAATTTTTATAACATCTTCCAAAAACAGCATTGGAGTCATAAAATTATATTTTTTAACAGCAAATTGATTATTTAAATCAAATTCAAATTCATTTAATGTTTTATCCGTCCTATCCAGTTTATTTAAAAAAATTGTAGTAAAAGAATTGTAGTTTTTGGTTTTATTATCTTTTACAAGATTTTTTATTCTGCTTTCAAACTGATTACTTGGTAAAGTTTTATAGCCCGCTTTTTTTAATTCCTGCTCCACAAATGGAATAAGAATCAGAAGATCTTTTTCTGTAGGGAGATAAGGATTATCAGGACGGTAATCTATATAATTTGCATTTTTCTGAAGCTGTATTATTTTTTTTATTTCTGCTACATCAATATTTAAACTATCTTTTTTTTGATTGTTGACTATTTTTTCATCATTTACTTTGTCTTTACAGCTTAAAAAAAATGTAAAAAAACAAAATAGTAATAAATTATATGTTTTCATAAAATATCTATTTTTTATCTTGTTTGAATATGTACCCAACAGTATACTCTCATGTGTTAATTGATGAAATCTATTAAGAATTCCAAAAATTAAAATCTTCAACTAATTCTTTGCCTTGAATAATCAATTACAACAATTTTACACTCATAAAGTTTATTTATCCCTTACACTTCTCTAAAATAGTTTCAGAATTATAGTCTTCAAATAAAATATTTCCGAAATTTTTCACTTCATAATTATAGCTTTTTTCGCTCTCATTTTCTCCACTCCTTGAAGTTTCAATTCTAGTATATTTATAAAGAATAATTTGATTGATCTCTCTAAAAAACTTAAATGTCGTGTATTCTTTAACCGTTGAATAACCATCACTATTTACTTGTTCTATTGTAAAAAAATTGTCTTTTATTTTAATATCATTAAACCCAACTGCAACATTACCTATATAGTGTTTTACAATAATATTTTTATTTTGATATAATTTTCCTAAAATAGAAACACAAACAATAGATTCTTCGTAATCACTTGGCTTGAAATTTTCAGCTAATTCATTAGAAAAAACAAGTATTTTATCTTGAATTTTATCATCATTAAGATCACAGTTCTTGTCAAAAATAATTTTGAACCCTTCCTTTTCGATTCTCTTTTCAAATTCTTCAAGAAAAGACTGATGATCAGAATTATCTTTTTCAAATAATAAAACTTTATCTATATATTTTTTTATTTCTGTTTCCTGTAATAGTTCATAAGATTTGGAGTTTTCAAAATTTAAGTTGGTCTTTTTTGAAGCATCAAAAAAAGTTAAAAAATATTTATTGGATTTTTTATTTGCTTCAAAAGAGCCTTTCTTCCATTCTTCATTTAATTTTTCAAAAGGTATTTTATTTAAATCTTCATTCTTTATATTGGAATTATTAGAATATGAAAAATGACTCTTATCAAATTCATAAACAATCAAATTAGGAAACTCCTCTGTATAACCTGGCAATAATAATAATCCATTAGAATTACTCTCATCAAATAATAATCTAATTCCATCATAGTTATCAGGCAAATATTCAAAATTGAATAAAATTTGTTTCCAATTAGAAACAATGTTATCATCTACAATAAATTGTAACAATGTAATGTCTTCAATAAATCTAAACTTAAGTTTAAAATTCTTATATCTAATATTTAATTCTTTTACACCATCTCTTTTCTCATATTTTTTTGTAAAAACCACTTCTTTATATTTTTTAGTAGTCTCTATTTTAATATTTGAAATCACACTTTTGTTATCATCCTTACAATTTATCATTGTAAGGAAACAAATAAATAATAAAGCAAATTTTATCAATTTAATCTTTTCCATTAATCTCTATGGTTTTTCCTTTTTCTGATATTTTCTTTTGTAAGTCTTTTTCTTGTTTTGATTGTTCTGATGCACCTTTAAAGTGCACATAAAACCCAGGATTACATCTGTAATTCAATCCCATTCCAACTGCATATACAGTAGTAAAAATCTCAAAATGTAAATGCGGTGCACATGTACCAGAATCTACACCTGAAACTCCACTATGGGCAATAATTTTCCCAGCTTCAACCTTTTGTCCTTTAGTTACCAATACTTTTCGCAAATGAGCATAGAATAGAAATATGTCTTGATTTTTATCAAAATATTCTCCCTGAATTTTTTCTCCTTCAACTGAATATAATATCTTATATTCTCTTCTGCGATTATAAAAAGCCTCCTTATCTGTTACTTTAATTGTAACCGTTTTTCCATACCCTGAATGGGTTTCAATTTTATATACTTCACCCTCAACGCAAGAATATACGTTACTTCCTAGTTCAACAAATAAATCCAACCCTTGATGCACACTACCATTTCTTGTATTTCCGAATAAGCCCCAATGTTCCCCAGATTTTCCACCATTCCCACTTTGTGTATAAAGAGTTGACATAGGATTATCTACTGGCTCATGCCATTTGCGTGATATATTTTTATTCCACTTACATGTATTTATTAAAAATTCTTTGGAAGTAATATTTGTAAAAACATCTTGTTTTTCTTCATAATTTGAAGAATCATTTCCATTTTTATCTTTTACTTTAACATTATTCCCAACTTGAGGGCAAATTTTTCCTTTTACATCCGTCGTCCCATTTGCAATTGTATTTAACCCCTTCCATTTAAAAAAAGCCATAGAAGATAAAACTGCAACTCTTATATCTGTTCCTACCAATTCTGGATAGTTAACAATATCAGATCCTATTTTTAATGTATAAGAATTTGCATATTCATAACCACCTCTTCCTGTCAATTGCAATAATCCTCTTCCTCTAAAATCCCATCCATCATTACCTCCTTTATTCCCTAAGCTCTTACCTGTTTTATAATCTGGCATATAAGCCCAATTAGCAATATTTTTTTCATTTTCTGGAGTAACGTCAACTGCTTGTGGATCTTTTCTATTTTTAATTTTTCGCCCCCATTCTTTTGCCTTTTTCTTGCCTTCCTCAGTTTGAAATTTGCCAAAAGTATCAATCAAGTCTTGAAAGTACCAATTAAAACTTTCTCCATTTTTTAGTTTCATTTGTAAGCCACTCTCTACAACTGCCTGCGCAAAAAAGTGCGCTTTGTTCCAGCAGGTATCCATACCCAGCTCTTTCATATACTTTGTATATATTGCGCCAACAGTTTCTAAAATAGTCAGATCTGTTTTTGTAAATATTTTTTTTAATTGTCCTGCCTTTACAGCAGCAATACAATTTGGGCATTCTCCATCTTTATGATTCTTATTCCAAATAGAATCCTCACCGCCCACCATCATAAAACTATTAATCTTTTCCCAGACAGGATTTTTTGAGATTTCATTTTTCACAACAATTTTCTGTTCATGATAATCCTGAACTTTTTTGTCTGACAGGGCTATCTTTTTGGTTTCTTTTTTAGACGGTCCTTTTTGCTCTGCCGGAGTTTGTTTTTTTGCTTCTGGTTCTTTTTTATAATCAGGGTTTGGCACATTGGTATTTTTACTGGCAATTCTTTTAGAGACTTTTTCAAAAATTTCTGCTGTTACATAATATTCATGAAATTCTCCTTCGTTTTCATCTCCGGGAGCCAGTTTAGCATTTGCAAGCCATTTATGACTTGGATCCAGATAAAAAGCAACATCGGCTTGTCCGTTTTTTACTGCTCCTTTTTTCTGTTCTATTTTTAGATTTGTTGTGTTTTTTTTGCCTTTATCGCCGTCGTCTTCCCATAAAGTTACCTTTACAGGCATCAGCTCCATATCAACACAATGTACACGCGCAATAATCCAGTCGCCATAAGCAAATGGTCTGGCGGGTTTGTTGTAATTGTTGTCTAATAAATCTACATGCAGTATTTTTCCCTTAGATGCTTTTTGTGTTACAATATCAAGGACAGCTTTTTCGCCATTGGCTTCAACAAGCATTCTAATGCCTTTTCTAGTTAAGCTTTTTTGAGAAAAAGTGTAAGGCACTGTTAAGCCGGTTTTATTATTTTCTGTAGCTTTTTTCCAGCTTTTTCCATACAATACCCAGATACTCCATTTTACCTGATTATCTGATATGCTTTCAAAATTTGGTTCGTTGAATTGAGTAGAAGCTGAATTTCCAAAAAGATCATTAATTGAATAAAATTCTTTAGTACCAACCACAGGATTGGCTTTTCCAAATATTTTTAGTTTTGCCATAATTTTTCTTATTTTATTTAAAAACAAATACCGTTTTCATCTAAATCGTCGGGATTTAACAGCGGATTTATTTGTTTTACTGCATCACGATCTGCTTTTTGCATCTGCCCGCTTCCTACTTCGGCTGTTTGTCCGTGTTTAAAAATTTCAATACAGCCCGGTCCGCCTATATTACATGCTGCTTTACTGTCTTCGGTTAAAATTTTACCCTGATTGCTTAGTGTAATTTTTTCATAAGGATTATCCCATTTTAGCGGCAATGCAACACAAGGAACATTCCCGCCTGATGTTGGCTGCAAAGTGCATTTGCCAAATGTGCCTTTCTTTAAGGTTTGATTGACTTCTTTGGTTGTGGCAATAAGTTTTTTATTAGCTCCTTTATCATTTGCAAAATGCTTTTTCTGCGATTTTACCAGTAAAATATCAGTGGCTTTTGTGTCTTCACTAAACTTACACTTGCACAAAGCACCGTCTACAACAACATATTTTGAACTCATAATGAATATTTTTTTATTTTATATTAAAAGTGATATACCTGAATCAACAAAAATTTCACTTTCGTCCAGATTTTTAACCTCTATTGTATTTCTTTGATCTATATCCTCAAAATCACATTCTAAATGCAAATACTCAATGATATAATTATTAGGATTTAAAAAATATCCTGCTGTATAGTTTCCATTCAAATATTCACTTTCTGATTCTCCTGTTTGAGTTACTTCTATTTGGTTTAAGTCATTTAAATAAGGATTTACTTTTTGAACAATCGAAAATTCAATATCCTCAACTTCGGCAGCAACAGGAAAATACAAGGTTCTTTCTCTTTCAAACTTTCGGGTATAGGCTCTGTGTATTCCATTAAAATAGGCTCTTAAAAACCAATTTCCGGAAATTAATCCTACTAGAGATTTGTCATCTTCGATAGCATTTTCGATATTTTGGGCTAACATCTCAAAGGTTTTTCCATCAAATAGTTCTTTAATGGCTTCTTTTTGATTTTCCCAGCGTTCTTTTAGTTTATAGTAACTATTTATGTCTACCCATTTTCCGTATTTGTTTACCACGATTCTTAAGGGATACAGCAGTTCGGCAGTTTTTTCAGCCACTTTGTAAGCTCTTGAATCTACGGGTTTTCCATCAACCAATAATTCTGATATTTTATCAATTTGAATAAAATGATATTTATTTTGACTGCTGTCAGGTTTTAATCTCCTTAAACTAAAATTTTGCTCAAAGGTTTCTTTTTTATCTCCTTTTTCGATTGTGTACAAAACTGAATACTCGTGATTGAGTTCAAGAGGCCGAAACGGCAGTATATAATCCTGGCTTACAAATAAAACCTGTTGTTTCTTTTTTTCTTTGTCTTCGTTTTTTTCCATATTCGTTAACGGCGGTTAAATTTTTAAATGTTTATTGATTCCAAAGATTATTTTATAGCTGCTTCCTTTTCTGTTTCTTTTAATTCGTCAAACTTTTCCTGATCAGCCCCCTCATTATGCGAATCGACACCATACAGTTTTTGATCTGTTTTTTTCTTTTTTTCCGGAGGTGCATTTTTCTCAATTTCACGCTGGCATATTACTACTGAGTTTTCTGTAATTTGATTCATTGCTCCATCGTATGCAGCATCTATATAGCGGGTGTTTTCATACCATTTAGACTGTAAATAAAATACCCAGTTATAGTCTTTTCCATCAGGCATCTGCAAATCGATATGTTCACCTTCGTTTTGCCTGTTATATCCTGCAACGGCAAGAAAAAACAAGCGTCCAAAACTTACTTTCACAGGGGCTTGTACTCTTATTGAAGTATATTCTGTATCATCGTAACTTTTCTTTATTAAAAAAGTAATCAATACAATAGCCTCCATTTCGTCGTCTTTTATTGCTGAATACGATTTTTCGGGGGTCCATGTAATATATTTTCTTGGCGGTATCAGCATCATAAAACAAAATACCATATAGATACAAGTTGGAATAACGAAGACCAAAAAATGCGCGCTCATTAAAAGCGTAAAATTTATTCCGTTTAAAAATGTATAAATAATGACAAATAAAATGCTTGAATACAGCGGAACGATAAAAGAAAATAGTAACTCAACACTATATTTTTTTAGATTAAACTCCTGAAAAAATTCACGATAGAACCATGCATGTAAACTTCCTAATAACAAAGAAGCTGCCTGATAAAAAATAAATTCATTTCTAAGTTCAATAAAGAGTTTATTGTATCCTAAAAATGCTATAAGGGTATAGATTAAAACAAATAATAAGATATATCCATAAAATTTCTTTTTGTACTTTTTCGCAAAATCTTCTACTTTATCACTAATCAGCAGGGTTAGAATAGCACACAGTGCCACAATTACAATTAAGAATACAATGAGCCTGATATCAATAAGACTCAATACATGTTTTTTTACCATTTCAAACTATCATATATAAATTCACTAAAACAAAATGTAGATTATAACCTACACTTTGTTATTGCGACTAATGTAGTCTTTTTATTTCATTTAAATAAAATAATTATAAATATTTTCTTTCATTTTAACATTATAGGATATAAAAAAAGACGGATAAAATCCGCCTTTATATTATAGTGCATAAAAATGTAAGCTATTTTCTATTTTAAACTATTAAACTTATTCTTTTAAAGAGTTTAATCTACAACGAATACGAAACCCCAAACTCTATATTTCTGGTATTATAACCAGAATTTGTACTGCTTAATCCTCCATTCGATACGTGTCTGATATTTGGGCAAATGTCAAATTGAATTTTATGATAGTTTAAAGAGAATCCCACTGCTAAAACATCGGCAAAAGCGAAACCTTTCGACATTCTTTCGGTTTCGGTATCTGTTATCATCGGGCCAATACTGCCGAGAATATAAAATGAACAAATTTCACTAATAGGTTTACGAACTAAAAAACCGCAGTTGACCACATATTCGCGAATATCTTTTAACTGTGTATATTGAGCTCTTTTTTGTTCATAATCCGGCGTTTCCGGCTTCACAAAATAGAAATTTAATAATTGATGTTCAGCAAAATTAATTTCCGGCTGAACAAGGATTTGATATTGAAAATGCTTTGTCTGTTTTAGTTTATAATAAAGCTGTATTTTATAAAAATGATTTGTAAACGTATAGTTCCGGTTGTTAAATTCACTTCCGAAGCCATAATTAAAACCTAGAGAAAAACGGGATTTATCTTCTTGTGCAGACATCTTTACAGCAAAAAGAAATAGTATACTCAAAAGTAATTTTCTATTCATAAATCGTTTTTAAATTCATTTAAATATAATACAAAAAAAAGATCCAGCTTTCACTGGATCTTTTTAATATAATTTAAGCTTTTAATTATGCTTTATTATGTTTGTCTTCGATTGTGTGTTTTTCATCACTTGAAATCGTATCTACCAATACCGGAGTAGCGATAAATAATGAAGAATAAGTACCTACAATAATACCAATTAACATTGCAAAGATAAATCCTCTGATTGACTCACCACCAAAGATAAACATCGTTAATAATACAATGATCATCATTAATGAAGTATTCAATGTTCTAGATAATGTAGTGTTAATAGAAGCATTTACGATATCTTCGAAACTACCTTTACGGTTTCCGATGATAAACTCTCTCACCCTGTCAAATACAATTACAGTATCGTTCATAGAGTAACCAATTACCGTCAGGATCGCAGCGATGAAGTGCTGGTCCATTTCCATGTGGAATGGCATGAACTTGTAGCATAAAGAGTAGATTCCTAATACGAAGATTACGTCGTGTGCAACAGCTGCAATCGCACCTAATGAATACTGCCATTTACGGAAAGATACCATTAAGTATAAGAAAATAACTGCCATTGCTCCAAGTACTGCCCAGTAAGAGTTTGTTTTAATATCTTCTGAGATAGAAGCTCCAACTTTAGAAGCTTGTAAAACTCCAACTTTTTTACCGTCAAAAGAGTTGATGAATTTATCATAAGAAGTATTTGGGTAATACTTTTGTAATGCTTTGTATAATTTTTGGTTCACTTCTTCGTCTATAGCTACACCGTCTTCTTTAATTTTATATTTAGTTGTGATTTTCAACTGATCGTCATCACCTAAAATTTTAGCTTCAACCGGAGTACCAAAAGCAGCAGATAATTCATCTGAAACTACAGTTGCATCGATTGGTTTTTCAAATTTAACCTGGAAAGTTCTACCTCCAACAAAATCTACACCTTCATCTAATCCGTTAATAAAGAAGATAGAAGTTAAACTTACTACTGTTACTATAGAAGAGAAAATGTAAGTGAATTTTTTAACTTTAATAAAGTCAAAGTGGAAGTTTGTAAACCAGTTTTTAGTAATACTTGTAGAGAAAGTTAAATCAGCTTTTCCTGCAATATTTCTGTCAATGAAAATTCTAGCAATAAAGATAGAAGTAAACAATGAAGTTACGATACCAATTAATAATGTTAACGCGAAACCTTTGATTGGTCCTGTTCCAAAAATAAATAAGATCGCTCCAGTTAAAACGTGAGTTACGTTAGCATCAATAATAGAACGCATTGCTCCGTGCCATCCGTAAGATGCTGCTACAGCTTCTGATAATGATTTACCTTCACGTAATTCCTCTTTTGCTCTTTCATATATAATGATGTTCGCATCTACCGCAGTACCTAATGTTAATACGATACCTGCAATACCCGGCAATGTAAGTACGAAACCAAAACTTGCCATAATTCCGAATAAGAATAGTAAGTTTAATAATAAAGCAAGGTTTGCATACCATCCAGCTTTACCATAATAGAATACCATCCAAACACAAACTAATAAGAAACCTAATACAGATGAAATTGTTCCTGCATCAATTGCTGCCTGACCTAAAGATGGCCCTACAACTGTAGATTGAATAATGTCTGCAGATGCTGGTAATTTACCTGCATTTAATACGTTAGCTAAATCTTTTGTTTCAGCAACATCAAAAGAACCTGTAATTTCAGATCTTCCTCCAGCGATTGGACCGCTTGTAACACCTGGCGCAGAATAAACGATGTTATCTAAAACAATAGCGATATAACCTTTTTGAGAGAAAGCTCTTCCTGTTAACTCTTCCCAAACTTTAGCTCCCTGGCTGTTCATTTGCATAGAAACAGCTGGTTTACCCATTTGGTCAAAAGTATCTTTTGCATCAGTTACAACACCACCGCTCATAGCTGGTACGTTATCTCTGTTTCCTTTTAAAGCGTATAATTCTACAGCTTCAACTTCTTTTGCTTTAGCATCTTTTATAGTAGTTGGTTTGCTCCAAACAAATTTTGCATTGTGTTGGTCAGCACCCAATAAAATTCTAATATCTGGTCTTTTGAAATAACCGTTGATTGCAGCAGTATCTTTAGTAGCGAAGTATCCTAAAACCGGACCACCACCCTGAACAATCATTTTGTCAAATAAAGGATTATTTCCTTTTTTAGCGTCAAGAGAATCTTTAGAGTTATCTGTTAATAAAGCATTCAATGAATCTTTAGCTACAGCTTTAGTTTCTGTTTTCTTAACTTCTGTCTTTTTTAAAGCTTCGTTAGCAGCAACTAAAAAGTTACCAACTTCTTCAATTTTAAAAGTTTCCCAGAACTCTAATTGAGCTTTTCCTCCTAATAATTTTTTAATTCTATCAACATCCTTAGCACCTGGAAGCTCTACTAAGATTCTTCCTGTTTCTCCTAATTTTTGGATGTTTGGCTGTGTTACACCAAATTTGTCGATACGCTCTCTTAATACTTTGTAAGCACTTTCGATAGACTCATCAACTTTTCTTTTGATAACTTTTTGAGCTTGTGCATCAGTCATTTGAAAATCGATACCACCGTCTCCTTGTAAACTTCTGTTTGCAAAAATATCTGGCGAAGCCAATTTTACAGTTCCTTTTGAGTTAGCTTCAAAAGCTTCGAAGAATTTATTTAAATAGGTCTTATTTCCTTCTAAATTCGCAGTTGCATCAGCTAATGATTTATTAAATACCGGATTTTTAGAATTATTCGCTAAACCTTTTAATACATCTTTAACAGAGATTTGAAGAATAACGTTGATTCCTCCTTCTAAGTCAAGACCTTTATTTAGCTGTTTGTTTTTTACTTCATTATAAGTGAAGTCTGTAAAACCAAGACTGAATACTTTTTCTTTACCGATAGAATCTAAATATTTCAGCTCTTTATCAGGATTATCTCCTGCAAAAGCTTTAGCTTCACCTTTGACATTATTTGCCACAAAAGTGAATGATAGTTGGTAAATACTTACCAATGCAAATAGAATTGCGAAAAATTTAATAAGTCCTTTATTCTGCATTATTACTAAAAATTAATTATGTTTTATTGTTTGTTTTTGGTTTTAAATTCCCTAAAAATAAGCCCTGACATGAGTTTTTAAAACTAAAAAATCGAGATCACGAATTACTGCATTTTTTTTAAATCGAGCAAATATATAATTAACGGAAAGATTAACCAATTTATTTATTAATTAATCTCAAAAAAAAGACTGCAAAAGTGCAGCCTTTTCCTTTTTTTCCTGTTTTTATTACACTAAAATCGATTTTAGAGCATCATTCATACCACGAACCGCATCTGCGCTTTTAGCAAATAAAGCCTTTTCCTGGTCATTTAAATTGATATTTACAATTTCTTCTACACCGTTTTTACCAATTATACACGGTACACCTATACATATATCATTTTGTCCGTACTCGCCTTCTACGAAAACTGAGCAGGCAATCATTTTCTTTTGATCGTTTAGGATACTGTCTACTAAATAAGCAACAGAAGCTCCCGGAGCATACCACGCAGAAGTCCCTAGAAGACCTGTAAGCGTAGCACCGCCAACCATAGTATCTGCTGCTACTTTTTGCAGTACATCTTCTGAAAGGAACTGAGAAACCGGAATTCCATTATAAGAAGCCAAACGTGTTAACGGAATCATGGTTGTATCACCATGACCTCCAATTACCATCGCAGAAATATCATTTGCAGGTTTATCTAAAGCCAAAGATAAATAAGTTCTAAAACGAGAGCTGTCTAATGCCCCGCCCATACCTATAATTCTGTTTTTTGGCAGTCCTGTAGCTTTTAAAGCTAAATATGTCATAGTATCCATTGGGTTAGAAACTACAACAATTATAGTATTTGGAGAATATTTCAGTACATTTTCAGCAACTGTTTTCACAATTCCTGCATTAATACCAATTAATTCTTCTCTAGTCATTCCTGGTTTTCTTGGAATTCCTGATGTAATAACCACTACATCACTTCCAGCGGTTTTAGAATAGTCGTTGGTAACGCCAGACACTTTTGTATTAAAACCAGTATTTGTCGCACATTGTGTAATATCCAACGCTTTTCCTTCGGCAAAACCTTCTTTAATATCCAACAATACAACCTCGCTTGCAATTCCTCTATAAGAAATAACATCTGCGCAAGTAGCTCCAACATTTCCTGCTCCTACAATGGTAACTTTCATATTTTTTACTTTATCGGTTATTAATAATTTGTTTGTTTTATAAATTAACAATTCGTTTAATCGTTTAAGTAAATTTAAACAATTAAACGAATTGAAAGTTATTTTTTATTAGGCATCGATATTTGCGTAAACTGCATTTTTCTCGATAAATTCTCTACGAGGCGGTACCTCATCTCCCATTAACATAGAGAAAACTCTATCTGCTTCTGCAAGACTATCGATTGTTACCTGACGCAAAGTTCTAAATTGAGGATCCATTGTTGTTTCCCACAATTGTTCTGCGTTCATCTCTCCAAGACCTTTATAACGCTGAATGTTTGCGCTTCCTCCCATTCTTTCATTGGCCTGATCGCGTTGAACGTCATTCCATGCGTATTCTTTTTTGTTTCCTTTTTTAACCAAGTATAAAGGCGGTGCTGCGATATAAACGTGACCTTCTTCGATAAGCTCTTTCATGAAACGGAAGAAGAACGTTAATATTAAGGTAGAAATGTGGCTTCCATCGACATCGGCATCACACATGATGATTACTTTGTGGTAACGAAGTTTTTCAATATTCAAAGCTTTACTGTCTTCTGCTGTACCAACGGTAACTCCTAAAGCAGTAAAGATATTACGAATCTCTTCGTTTTCGAACACTTTATGGTGCATCGCTTTTTCAACGTTCAAAATCTTACCACGTAATGGTAAAATCGCCTGAAAGTTACGGTCACGTCCTTGTTTTGCTGTTCCACCAGCCGAATCTCCCTCGACTAAGTAAACCTCACATCTTGCCGGATCCTGCTCAGAACAATCTGATAATTTTCCTGGTAATCCGCCGCCGCCCATAACGGTTTTACGCTGTACCATTTCACGTGCTTTTTTCGCCGCGTGACGAGCCTGAGCTGCTAAGATTACTTTTTGAATAATTATCTTAGCATCATTTGGATTTTCTTCCAAATAATTTTCAAGCATTTCTCCAACTGCCTGAGAAACCGGAGATACAACCTCTCTGTTTCCAAGTTTCGTTTTTGTTTGTCCTTCGAACTGAGGCTCAGAAACTTTTACCGAAATAATAGCTGTTAAACCTTCACGGAAGTCATCTCCCGAAATTTCAAATTTCAATTTATCTAACAATCCAGAAGCATCAGCGTATTTTTTAAGTGTTCTTGTTAAACCACTTCTAAAACCTTGCAGGTGCGTACCTCCTTCGTGTGTATTAATGTTATTTACGTAAGAGAAAATATTCTCAGAATAACTTGTATTATAGATTAAGGCAACCTCAACCGGGATTTCACCTTTTTCGTGATCCATGCTGATTACGTGAGAAATAATTGGCTCACGGTTTCCATCTAAATAGCGGATATATTCTTTAAGACCTTCATCTGAATGAAAAACTTCGCTTTTAAATTCGCCTTTGTCATCTACTTCTCTTTTATCTGTAAACGTGATCGTAATTCCTTTATTTAAGAAAGAAAGCTCACGCATACGAGCTGATAAAGTATCATAAGAGAACTCTGTAGTCTGCTGGAAAATAGTATCATCTGGAAAAAAGGTCTGACGTGTACCTCTTTTATCTGTTTCTCCAATTTGTTTTACCGGATATAATGATTTTCCTCTTTCGTATTCCTGCTCATAGATTTTTCCTTCTCTAAATACAGTCGATTTCATGTGAACCGAAAGTGCATTTACTACAGAAACCCCAACTCCGTGAAGTCCTCCGGAAACTTTATACGAATCTTTATCGAATTTACCTCCGGCACCAATTTTAGTCATTACAACCTCAAGTGCTGAAACTCCTTCTTTTTTATGTAAATCAACTGGAATACCACGACCGTTATCTTCAACTGTAACCGAACCGTCTTCGTTTATTGTAACACCAATAGTATCACAATGTCCTCCCATCGCCTCATCAATAGAGTTATCAACAACCTCGTAAACCAAATGGTGAAGCCCTCGAACTCCTACATCTCCAATATACATCGATGGACGCATTCTTACGTGCTCCATTCCTTCTAATGCCTGAATACTATCTGCTGAATAATTGTTCTTCTTGATTTCTTCGCTCATATAATTTATTCTAAAAAATGTATTTACTGTCTAACACGCAAATATATAAAAACGCGGGGTATATACCCATAAAATTCCGACTTAAAGCACTTAAGTTATTAACACAATTGTCTGAAAAACCAAAAAATAATTCCAAAAGTGAATTTTAAATTCCAAATTCATAAATTCCAAATTCTAAAAATAGGAATAACACAAAAATCAATTTTGAAATCCCAAATTCAAATCCTAATAACAGCATAAAAAAACCGAAATGACATTGTGAAATGCATTTCGTTTTTTTTACATTGAAATTTTCCTTCTTTAGTTTTTCTTATTAAAATCTCCAGCATACACTGAAGTCATTTTATCTAATGAAAGATATTTCTTCAAAACACTATTTACATCTTCAACTTTTAAAGCTTTGATTTTTGTTTCCAAAGTATCATAATCTTCTAAAGGCACTCCGTATTGTAAATAATTATTTGACAGTTCCATTAATGTACCGTCAACTCCTAATCTTGTTTTTCTTTCGTTTTGCCAGCTGGTTAGATTAGATTTTAGTTCTTCTGCTGTAAATCCATCTTTTATTGCTTTTGCAATTTCTTCTTTTGCTGCAGTTTCAACAGCGCCTTTTTTCGTTGGATTTAAAAAAGCATAATAACTCCATGAAGCCGCATTGTTTGTAATTGGAATATCTGCAAAAGAGCCTGCACCATAGCTGATTCCTTCTTTTTCTCTTAATCTCATCGGAATTCTGGCACTTAAGAAACCACCGCTTCCTAACATCTCATTTGCCATAACAAATGCAGGATAATCAGCACTGTTTCTATCCATCTTAAAACTGATTCTTCCTAAAGCAACCGCATTTTCTTTGTCTGGAGTAATAATGTCTTTGTCTAATTTTTGTGTTTCAAAATAAGTTGGCAAAGCAAGTTCATATTTCGCCTTAGAATTCCATTTTCCAAATGTGCTTTCTAAAATTTCTCCTGTAGTTTTAGCATCTAAATCTCCTACTACACTTCCTACACCATTATTTCCGCCCAAAACATTTTTATAAAAATCAACAATTTCTGATTGTTTTATTTTTTTGAAAGCATCTATCTGTTCCTGAATCGTTGGTGTATAAAACATATTTCCTTTTGGATATTTTGTTGTTGACCTTGTAATTTCAGTAAATGCCACAGCCTGCGGATCGTTTAAACTAGACTCTAAATAAGTATTATACTCACTGATTGTTTTGGTAAGTTCATTTTCAGGAAAAGTTGAATTAGCCAGCAAGTCTGCTAAAATTCCCATTACTTCCTTAAAATTTTCTTTATAAGTATTGATATTGACAGTTAAAGTTTGTCTCGAAAAATTAAAATTAATTGAAGATTTCAATTGATCTAATCGATCCTGGATCTGCTCTTTAGATTGTGTTTTTGTTCCTGTTTTTAATAACTGAGCAAGAATACCGGCAATATCGCTTTTATCTGTTAAATCTTTTTCGTTGCTCACCGGAAATCTAAAACTTGCCTGAACTTTTCCGCCTTTGATTTCTTTTTTAATTAATCCGTATTTAATGCCGTTGCTTAATTTGCCTTCGGCAAAATTTTGTTTTAAATTTTTAATAGAGGCTTCAAACGGCGCAGCTTCTTTTTCAAGTGCTTTTCCTTTGTAATCTTTAATTAATGCTGATAATTGCTCATCAGTATATTCGTTTGGTTTTACTCTTACTTCATCTTTTGACGGAATAAAAATACCAACTGTTCTGTTATTTGCTTTAAAATATTTCTCGGCTACTCTTTGAACATCTTCTTTTGTAAGGTTTTCAATTGCATCTCTATATAAAAAACCAAGTCTGTAATCTCCGGCTCCAACAATTTCTGTCATGTTTACAGCATACGAAATTGTATTGTTTTTTACTGCCTCAATCTGCTTAATAATTTTAGCTTTTGCTCTGCTAATATCCTGATCTGTATATTTTGTTGATGCAATTTTATCCAGCTCAGTTCTAATAAGTTCTTTCGTTTCTTTTACATCTTTATCATTCGGCAATGCAGCTCCAAAATAAATAAATCCGGCATCTCTTACTGTAGGCTGCCAAAAATAAATACTGGATATTTTTTGTGTTTCGACTAAAGATTTATACAAATAACCTGATGGATCTGCTGTTAAAATTTCGCCTAACGCATCAATTGCTGCGTAATCTTTATCTGCATAAGATGCTGTGTGGTACAAAGCTCCAACATTTTTGCTGTCTCCGGCTCTTTTAAGCTCAACATATTTTTCTCCATCCTGAGCCGGCTCAATTGTATAGGTTTTATCTAAAACTCTTTTTGGTCGAGGGATTGCTCCAAAATACTGACCTGCATACTGCAGCGCTTTCTTTTCATCAAATTTTCCTGCAATTATAAGAGTTGCGTTATCCGGCTGATAGTATTTTTCATAAAAAACTCGCAGCGTATTTGCTTTTACTCTTTCAATATCTTCTTTACTTCCTATGGTACTGTTTCCGTAATTATGCCACAAATAAGCTGCAGAAAGAATTCTTTCCTGCAACACTCCATCAGGATTATTTTCTCCTATTTCAAACTCATTTCTAACTACAGAGAATTCTTTGTCAAGGTCTGACTGTAAAATGGTAGCATGAATCATTCTGTCGGCTTCCATTTCGATGCTCCATTTTAAGTTTTCATCGCTTGATGGAAAAATCTCGTAATAGTTTGTTCTGTCTAACCAGGTGGTTCCGTTTGCATTTCCTCCTTTGTCTGACAACATTTTTTTAATATCGCCTAAATTCTTAGTACTCTTAAAAAGCATGTGTTCCAGCAAATGCGCCATTCCTTTTTCACCATAGCCTTCATTTCTGGAACCTACATTATAAACGATATTAACTATCATATTGCTCTGAGAAGCATCTGGAATTAAAAGAATTTTTAATCCGTTGTTTAAAGAATATTCTTTTACACCTTCAATATTGGTAATGTATTTAGGCACTTCGACCTTTTTTTGGGCATAAACAGGACTCAATGAAATTAATGTACAGCATAAAATTCCACCTAGTAATACGTTTTTCATAGGTTGTGATGGATTGGTTATTAATTTGTTAATGATAACCAAATATAATATTTTTCCTAAAGTAAAAACCTACATTAACTAAGATTTAGGAATTACAAAAAAATCTTAATTCCACGCATAAAAAAACCGAAACGAGATCCTATTATCTGTTTCGGTTTTATGTTTTGAAATTCCGTCTGGAATTTATCTTTTAAAATACTTTTTAAACGGCTACAGATTTCACATTCTCAAAATTTCCTTTTAAGTGTGCTGCATTAGCTCTTCCGCTTGGATCTTGATTTTCCTGCCATTTTGGAATCCATTTACGAACGGTTTGCGCCGCACTGACCTGTGGATAATATTTATGAAAAATCGATCTGTAATAATACGCTTCTTTTGTTGTTGGCGTATTGTATGGAAATTCTGCACTTGCACCAGCCAATTGTTCATCTGTAACCTGCGAATCACAATACTCTATCAACTCATCAACCCAGTTGTATCCTACTCCATCAGAAAACTGCTCTTTTTGTCTCCACAAAACTTCTGCAGGCAAATAAGGATCTTCGGGAGTATCAAATGCTTTTCTTAAGATATATTTTTCAACTCCATCGTAAGTTTTAGGTTGTTTTTCTTCGGTTTTAATTCGAATGGTAACATCTAAAAAATCTTTATCAAGAAACGGAACTCTGGCTTCGATTCCGTTAGCCATTGTTGTTTTATCCGCACGAAGTAAATCTGCTGTAAATAGTTTTTGGACTCTTTCGATAGTTTCGTCCTGAAATTCTTCTGTCGAAGGCGCATTTCTAAAATACAAATGTCCTCCAAAAATTTCATCGGCGCCTTCTCCTGACAAAATTACTTTTACGCCTTTTTCGCTGATTGCTTTAGACAATAAATACATTGGAACTCCTGAACGAACAGAAATAATATCATAGGTTTCTATAGATGCAATAACCTGCTCTAAAGCTTCTACTCCTTCTTTTACAGTAAAATGTATTTCATGATGATCTGTACCTAAAAATTCTGCTGCTTTTCTAGCCGAAATATTATCTGGGGCATCAGCATCTAAACCGATAGAAAAAGACGGCAGTTTTTTACCATTTTCTTTTAGCAGTCTTGAAGCCACAGAAGAAATTAAAGAAGTATCTAAACCACCGGATAATACAACTCCAACAGGAACTTCGCCTATTAAACGTTTGCGTGTGGCTTCGATTAAACTTTTGCGGATTAATCCAAAATCAAGCGGCTGATCAGCCTTTAAATGATCTTCGTATTCCGGATGATAATATTTTACGAAACCGCTTTTTGCTGTATAATAATGCCCTGGAGGAAAAGTTGAAAATGATTTACACTGATCGGCAATTGATTTCATTTCTGAAGAAAAATAAATTCTCCCTCTTTCATCTAATCCATAATATAGAGGTTTTACTCCAATTGGATCTCTTCCTGCAATGTAATTATCACCGTCAATAATTACGAAAGCAAAATCACCGTCAAGTTTGTTGCAAAAATCATATCCAAACTCTTCATATAAATGCACGATAACTTCTGAATCTGAATTGGTTCTAAAAGTATGATCTTTTAAAATTGTGTTTTTTAATTCCTGATAATTATAAATTTCACCATCATGAACCATCCATGCTTTGTTCGTTCCCTGAATAGGCTGTTTTCCCGAATGCAGATCGATAATAGACAGACTTTCATGACAAAGTATACTTCCATTTTCCATAATATGCAAATCGCTTTCATCCGGGCCACGGTGTGACATTCTGTTAGAAAGTTCTTTTACAAGCTGCGGGTCTTTTCCTTTACCAATAACGGCCAATAATCCAGACATACTAATCTATTTTATATTTTTATTCTTCTGTGTCAACTTAAAATAAGCTGAACATTAAAAAATCATTAAAATTTTCTATTGCAGGCAAATCTAAATATTATTTTTTTCTTTCCTGCCCTTTTCAATACTAAAATCAAGCGGCTTTAACTTTATTCCGGCGAATGCCAAATATAAAAAAAGTAAGTCAATTAATTATTGATTCCATTTTATAAAGAACTGAAAATATAGAATTTAACAATTTAAGACAAGAAAAACGCCCTCGGTAGAGAACGTTTTTCCAGCAATATATATACTAATTCTAATAATTAACTCATTTATGCTTTTACATAAGCATCGTCATGCACATTTGCAACTGCTCTTCCTGAAGGATCGTTTAAGTTTTTAAACGCTTCATCCCACTCTAAAGCAATTTTTGTACTGCAGGCAACACTTGCTTCCTGCGGAACGCATAATGCTGCAGCATCGCTTGGGAAATGTTCTGAGAAGATAGAACGATAGTAATATTCTTCTTTTGAAGTTGGAGTCTGTAATGGAAATTTGAATCTTGCGTTTGCTAATTGCTCGTCTGAAACTTCTCTTGCCACAACTTCTTTTAAAGTATCGATCCAGCTGTATCCTACTCCATCAGAAAACTGCTCTTTTTGTCTCCATGCCACACTTTCAGGAAGCATATCTTCAAAAGCTTTACGAACAACCCATTTTTCCATTGGATGTTCTTTGTTGATCATTTTATCTTGTGGGTTGATGCGCATTGCAACATCCATAAATTCTTTATCTAAGAATGGTACACGGCCTTCGATTCCCCACGCTGCTAAACTTTTGTTTGCACGTAAACAATCGTACATGTGAAGTTTTCCTAATTTACGAACGTTTTCTTCGTGGAACTCTTTAGCGTTTGGTGCTTTGTGGAAATATAAATATCCTCCAAATAGCTCATCTGCTCCTTCTCCGGAAAGAACCATTTTGATTCCCATAGATTTGATAACTCTAGCCATTAACCACATTGGAGTTGAAGCTCTTACTGTTGTTACATCATACGTTTCAAGGTTGTAAATTACATCACGAACGGCATCTAAACCTTCTTGGATTGTGAATTTAATTTCGTGGTGAATAGTTCCAATATGATCTGCTACTTTTCTAGCTGCAGCTAAATCCGGAGAACCTTCTAATCCAACTGAGAAAGAGTGCAATTGCGGATACCAGGCATCTGTGGTATCATCTGACTCAATTCTTTTTTGTGCAAATTTTTTGGCTACAGCCGAAGTGATAGAAGAATCTAAACCTCCAGAAAGTAAAACTCCGTAAGGAACGTCACTCATTAATTGTCTGTGAACCGCTGCTTCTAATGCTTTTCTAATTTCTGGAATGCTTGTTTCATTGTCTTTTACTGCATCATATTCTGTCCAGTCTCTTTTGTACCATTGTACAAACTCTCCGTCTTTGCTTGATAAATAATGTCCTGGAGGGAATAATTCAATTTTTGTGCAATATCCTTCTAAAGCTTTTAACTCAGAAGCTACATAGAAAGTTCCGTGCTGATCCCATCCAATATATAATGGAATAATTCCCATGTGGTCACGAGCTACGAAATACTCATCTTTATCTACATCATAAATTGCAAAACCAAAGATTCCGTTTAATTCATCAACAAAGTTTACTCCTTTTTCTCTGTATAATGCTAAAATAACTTCGCAGTCACTTTCAGTCTGAAAGTTATATTTTCCTTCAAATTGTTTACGCAAATCTCTGTGATTGTAAATTTCACCGTTTGCAGCCAAAACCAATTTTTTATCTTCTGTAAATAAAGGTTGTTTTCCTGAAGCTGGATCTACAATTGCCAGACGCTCGTGAGAAAGAATTGCTTTATCATTACTGTAAATTCCGCTCCAGTCTGGTCCGCGGTGACGAATGATTTTAGACATTTCTAATACTTGAGGTCTTAGACTCTCGGCTTTTTGCTTTAGATCAAAGGCACATACAATTCCACACATAATTTTATATTTTTAAAACTTTAAATTTCATTTTGATAGGGCAAAGATGCGGCATCGATTACAATTGAAAAACACAAACACCAATTTCAATTACAATTTATAACCATAAATTTATTTTTACATACAAAATGTAAAATTTAAGCATTAAAAAAAGCATCAAACTTAAAAATTTCAATTTTGAGAATAAAACTGGTTTAAAATTGAAACTTTAAGTCATTTTTTTGAATTAATTTTTGAGTTTTTCCATTACAAATAAAAGATTCGTAAAGAAGAGATAGAAAATTGTTCTGCAATTGTTGTTTACACAAACATACTGGAGTTACTTGCGAAGATTTCTCCTTTGTCGAAATGACAAACTTTGAAGTAATTAACTTTGACAAAGTTCTCTATAATCCAATTTAAATTATTCAACGCTTTGAATAATATAATGCGTTTTATTGATTTCAAACTCAAAACCAACTTTATTGCCCATTAAATGATTTCCTAAAGGTGACTGAGGAGATAGTGCGATAACATTGATACCGTCAATTGCGATTTTTGGAAGTGCCACGCTTACATACAAATAAATTCCGTTTGCTTTTACCAAACTTCCTAAAACAATATTTTCTGTTATTTTGGCTGGATCAATTTTGTCTAAAACAGCTATTTGTGCAATGGATTCTTTTAATTTATGGGTCAGTTTTTCCTGTTCGATATGCATCATCGACAAAGCTGTTTCGTGTTTGTCTCCGGCAGAACCTTTGGCGTCATTTTTAGAATCTTCTGTTAAATTAGAAATCATGTCTCTAAAAACATCAATCCTGTCCTGAACCATTTGTATGTAGTGTGAATATATTTTTTCTTTAAAAGTCATTTTTTAAGGTGCAAAGATGTAAAATACAAAGGTGCAAAGTTTTTTTGTTTGTCTAAAAATTTATTCGAAGAAAACATCAGGGTAAACAATTTTACCGTATACTTCTTTTAAACCGTCTTTTACAAGCGGTACAACCATACAATTTTCTGCAGGAACATCAAACGGCATTTTTATATTATATTTTTCACAGCGCTGGTATCCAAATCTTGGATAATAATCTTCATGCCCAAGCAAAATAACGGATTTATACCCTAATCTTTCAGCTTGTTCATGTCCGTATAAAATAAGCTTTGAACCAATTTCTTTTCCTTGAAATTCCGGTAAAACTGAAACGGGTGCCAATGTTAAAGATTCAAAAACACTGAGTTCATTTACAATCTGCAGTTTTGTAAATAAAATATGCCCCACGATTTGCCCGTCGACCTCTGCAACAATAGATAACTGCGGAATAAAAACTTCTGACTTTCTTAATCTTTCTACCAAAAACTGTTCTTTGTGATCGCTGTATTCCTGATTTTTAAAAGCTTTTTCTATTAATTCAAATACACTTTTATAATCGTTTCTATTTTCTTGTCTAATTAGAACTTTCATTATCTTAAAATTAAAATCATAAAAATAGCCACAAATTCACGAATCTACTCCAAAAATTCATGAACCCATGGCTAAAAAGACACTTCCTGTTTTAAAAACTTCGTGCCTTACTATCTATAAAGTCTTGCTGTTTAAAAATCGAATTTATAGTTTCCTCCAACTAAAACCTGTAATCCCTGAACAGGATAATTAAGCCATCTCTGATATGCCTGATTTCCAATATTGTTTAGTTTTAAGAAAAAAGTCAAACGCTCATTATATTTATATCCTAAATGAGCATTGGCATCAAAATAGCTTTTTAATGTTGTGATAACCGGATCTGTACCAAAGTCTAAATTAGTCTGCATGTCTTTACGTTCTCCAACGTAAAATACATTTAAACCAGCATACCATTGTTTGGTAATATTAACATCTAAAGTAGAGCTCAGCTTCATTGTTGGTAAGTTCCATGCCTCAACAGCATTATCTGTATTGTAGCTGTTAAAAGTTCCGTTGATTCCAAAAGTAACATTCTGAGAAAAATCAGCTTTTAATTCTCCATAAAAACGGAAGGTTCTGATATCTTCATAAACTACCCCAAACGAGTTTCCAAAAGCATAATTCTGGTTCGAAAAATCTTCTGTATAATCATTGCTTTTAAACAACGCTTTGTTTTTTTCATTTAAATACGAACCTGTTAAGTTATAGCCCACATTATTAGCCAATTTTCCTTTTAATCCGGCAAAAACATTGTATTGTGTACTGCTTGGTCTCATGTTTAATGTTGGAGACAAAAATGGATTTTCGGTTACAAAATCAGCATACGAGTTTTGATTTAAACCTCCGTTTACTCCTGTATAGAAAATCATCAAATCGCCCACCAATTTATATGACGCATTTACTTTTGGATAGATATAAAATTTGTTTCCGCTGTTTTCAGAATCTAAAGCATAGAATAATCCTGCCCCTAATTCTAATGTCCACTCATTTTCATGAACCACAAAACTTGGTTCGATACCAAAGTTTGTTAAACTATATTTTAAAGGCTCTGTATTATCCCACGCATAATTATGTTCAAAAGAACCACTTACGTGATCTACAATAATATTTGTATTAATTGCCTGATCCATAATATCAACTTTAAAAGTCGGCTTTAGGTAAAAACGGTTTTCAGAAGAAGAAAAACTATCTGAAAAATGGGTAAATCTTGTCGAAATTTTGCTAAAAATTCCTTCATTAAATTCGGCATTTCCGCCAACAGAAATGGTATTATAAGAATGATTTGGATTAATTCCTCTAATTAAATCTTCCTGTGTTCCCGGCGCTAAAGTCATTCCAAAATCGGCAGGTAAGCCGTACCAATTGTATACTTGGTTTTGATAACCCAAATCTACTCCCCAGGACATATCGCGGTTATTTTGTCCATAACCAATATTTAAACCTGTGTCGTAAAATTCATCATTTAGATTAACATCTTTAATTCCTCCCTGAGAAGAATGGTGGCGCAGCATTCCGGCTAAATAATCATTGTTTCCTAAATCCTGAGTTACGAATAATTCAGCGTTTAAAGTCCCATAATTTCCAACTCCCAGCGTTGCATAATTATTAAACAATCTTTCTTTTTTTGATTTATCTACTCCTTGCGCATTTCCTTTTGAAGGCGTAAAAGTCGAAGCTACAGGAACAGACAAAATACTGTATTTTATAGTTTCTTTCGGCTGATTTCCTGCATCGTCCAGCGATGGCGTTTCTTTTACTTTAAAAGCATCAGATATAGTTGGCGAATAAGGTTTTACTACGTTTACTGTTTCAGTTCCAATGCTTTCATTTTTCTTAACTTGCGAAAACGAAAGCTGGCAGACAAATAACACTAGTAAAACAATAATTTTATTTCGGCAGTTTAATTTCATATTTTTTCTTTTTAAGAGAAAAGAAGAAAGACTTCTCTTTTATTTCTAATTTTCTCTATATATTTTTATTCTATTTTCTAAAATCTTTACTCTTGCTTCTATTCTCTATAAATCAAGCTTCCCACTCTCCTTTGGCAACAAACTGTGCTTTTCCTCCAATATTTATATCATAATTGGTATCGGTTAATTTTCCTTTGAAATAGATTTCAGATGGACGGCCAATATAATCTCCCTGATAATTTACAATTTCAATTTCAGCCAAATGATTCTTTAGCAATGAAGCCTGTAAACAAGTACTTGCACTTCCTGTTGCTGCATCTTCCATCAACTGATTATGCTGCACATATAAAAGTCGGCTAAATACTTTTGAACCTTCTAAATAATAAAAGTATAAACCTCTGTGATCTGTTTTACAATGATTTTTCATCCATTGATCGGCTTTATCTTTATCTAAAACTAAATTTTCCAATGCTTTTTTACTGCTCAGCGGCACAAGTACAAACGCACTTCCGGTTGTAACTTCCTGAATTGGAAATTGATTTTCAAAATCACTTACCTGCAGATTACTAAAAGATGTAAAATCAACTTTTGAGAAAACATCCCAAAATTTAGGCTGTGCTGCTTTGAGCCAAATCAAATCTTCTGTTTTTTGAATGGCAATTGGCCCAATCGGAACTTCCAGTTTAATTTCTGAAGGCGAATTATCAAAAATCTTGTTCATCAAAACCCACGAAGTGCCAATTATTGGATGACCAGCAAACTGCATTTCCTGAGCTGGTGTAAATATTCTAATCTCAGCTTTATTATTTTCTCTGTCAAGTTTGGTTACAAATGTGCTTTCGGCAAAATTAATCTCACGTGCAATCTGCTGCATTTGTTCCGAACTCAAATTTTGGGCTTCTAAAAATACCGCCAGCTGATTTCCGGCATATTTTTTATCGGCAAAAACATCAACTATATAAAAAGGTAAACTCATTTTTCTTATTTTTTTCTTCTTAGAGAATCAGGAGGAAATAGACAAGACATTTATAAAATCTTGCTTCTTCTCTCTAAAATTATCTTATTTATTAATTGATGAATTTGTTTTAGACTCTTCTAATTTAATCGCACTTAACTCTTTTTTAGCTTCATCAACCACATCCGGATAATCTGTAAAGTTGTTAATCACGTTATCTAAAATATAAGTTGCCTGATAGCTGTCTTTTAAACCGTAGAAGTTTTTCGCCATTAAAACCAAACCTTTTGCTCCGTAATATTTGTAAGCAGAATAACTTTTGGCCAGTTTTTGAACCGCAGTATTTGATGCTTCAAATTTCCCTTCTTTTGTTTTAAAGTAAGCATCATAATACAATGCTTCGGCTGCTAATTCTCCTTTTGAAGTTGTAGACAATTTTGCATACGCTGCTTTAGCTTTGTCTTCTTCTCCTGTTTGAATAGCCGCACGTGCTACAATAATTTGTGCATCGGCTTTTACGTTGGCATCAGATTTAGGATTTGCTAATACTTTTTCAGCCGCAATTACTGATTTATCATAGTCTTTTTTATCATAATAACATTTCATCAGGTTAGCCTGAGCAAAGTTTTTATTTTGAGGATAATCTGCTTCACTTTCTAAACGAACTAAAACCGGAATTGCTTTATCACAATCTTTTGCTTTTAAATAAATCTGAGCCAGTCTGTTTAGCGCCTGCTCTGTAAATTCACTTCTTGGCTGTTCGATTACATATTGGTAATTAGAAACTGATTTAGTTTCAGAACCTTCTGCATAATATAATTGTGCTAAGTAAAAATTAGCTTCTAAAGCGTGTAAACCAGCAGGGAATTTGCTTATATAACCTGCAAAACCTGTAATTGCAGCTTTGCTGTTGCTTTGGCTGTATTGTTTAAACGCAGCATCGTAAGTATCATTATCGAGTTCTGCATCTGTAACCGAAACGAAATCTAAAGTTTTAACCCATGATGCATATTCATCTACTCTTCCTGAATCAACATAAATTAATCTGGCTGTAGAAACAGCTTCAAGAGCTTCCGGCGTTTTTGGGAACTCAGCCGCTACTTTTTTGAATTTTGCCAATGCCTGTTCGTCACGATCTGAATTGTAATAAATCAAACCTTGTTTTAAGATTGATTTTGAGGTAAACGAACCATTTTTGTATTCTGAAATTAACTGATCGTAAGTTTTGATCGCTAAATCATTCTTTTTATCAGCTACATACGTATTTCCTAATTCAAATAAAACATCATCGCGGTATTCTGATTTTTTATACATTTTCAGGAAATTGTTCAACTCACTGATTTTCTGATCATTTTTAGACATAAAACCGTATGAAAGTGCTTTTTGAAACTGAGCATAATCAGCATCGACACTTTTTCCGTCCATTGCTTTTCCATACGCTTCCATTGCCTGTGTGTATTTAGAATTCACAAAACGTGAATCTCCTAAACGCAGGTACGAATCATTTAAACGTACTTTATCTTCTTTATTATTGTCAATCTGTGCCTGAAATGAATTAGCAGCCTGATCGTATTCTTTCAATTTAAAATACGTGTAACCAATATTGTAATTGATGTTTTTGTATTCGTCTGTAGATTTTGCAGCCGGAAGTCCCGCAAATTGTTTGTAGGTCAGCAATGCATTCTGCATATCGTCATTAAGATATTCCGTTTCAGCTTTCCAGAATGTAGCGCGTGCAGTAAATTCAGGCGTTTTTTGTTCGCTTGCAGCACTTTTAAACATTTTTCCGGCTTCAGTATAATTCAATTCATTGTACAATTCAACTCCTCTATAAAAAAGTACTTTTTGATACGCCGCTTTATTTTCGGCAGTTCTGTTTTTTTCTAATAATGCTAAAGCTTCTTTGTAGTTTTTAGTCGAAATATAAGAGTCAACTAAAAGTTTTTCTACTTCTGCCCTGTTTGAATTGTTTGGATATTTTTTTAAGAAATCAAGTAAAATTCCCGGAACGGTTTGATATGCGTTTCCAATATCATAACTCACTTTAGCATAATTTAAAGCAGCATCTTCCTGAATTTGTGCATTAAAATCCATTTCTGATGCATTCTTAAATGCATTTAAAGCTTCTTGTTTTTTACCTGTATTTAAATAACTTAAACCTAAATGATAATAGGCATTTTGAGCTACGAAATCTTTTCCTTCAATAATTTTATTGAATTGAGAAATCGCTTTTTCGTAATTTTTCTGCTCGTAATACGCATAACCTAACTGATAGAAATCGGTATTATTCCATTTTCCCTTTTTTCCTGCGTACTGCTCTAAATACGGAATTGCTTTATCGTATTGTTTTAAATTAAAATAACTTTCACCAATAATTTTATTCAATTCTGATTTTTCCATTTCATTTGATTTCGCCATCGCTTTTTGGCCTAAATCAATTGCTTTTTGGAAATTTCCTAATTTAAAATTCATATCAGCCTGATAGTACGAAAGTTTCTCTTTGTATTTTTCTTCGCCCGAAACCTCATCAAAATACTTCGTTGCTTCTTTGTAATCGTCGCCTTCATACGCCATAAATCCTAAATAATATTTGGCCTGCGAACCGTATTCTGGAGAGTTTACGACTTTATTAAAATACGTTGTGGCTTCTTTTTTCTTTTTAGCATTAAAATAACTGTATCCTTTCTGGAAATTAAATTTATCCGATTCTTTTTTACTCATGTAGCTTTCATCTACTTTGTCAAACCACTGCAAAGCTTTTGGATAATTTCCTTGCTCAAAGAAATACTGTGCCACTTCAATGTATGCCTGATTTTGTTTGGTGCTTGTTGGGTAATCTTCTACGAATTTTTCCATCAAAGCATCGGCATTTGCCTGATTGGTTCTAATTGCACAATTTGCGATATAATAAGCACAGTCTGATTTTACTTCTTCAGTTGCTGCGTTATTTTTTACATACTCAAAAATATGTTGTGCCGAAGCGTATTGTTTGTCATTATATAAAGCCAGTGCTTTGTCAAAATCCTTTAATTCGTAAGTATAAATAGCTGATTTTTGTGCCGAAGCTATAGTCGAAGTAAGGATAATTTGGAATAAAAAGAACCAGGAAAGTCTATGCATTTTAGTTATATTTAATATTCAAATTTATCATTTTATACCGTTTATAACGAAACGTTTCTTGAATTTATTATGAACAAAAATGCAATTACAGACATTTAGGCGCATTATGAAAAATAAATCTGAGCTTTATAACCAGCATAAGTTATTATAAGCGAGGAGCTTTTAACAGATCTGTTAAAATGAATATCTATTGCCTTTATCATTTAAATTTTCATTCCTTTTTCTAGAATTTTTCTTAAGAAATGATTGAAATTTATTTTGAATCCAATCGTTATCTTATTACTTTTACCATTCAAATCAATTTTATTATGTCACAAACCGTACTATCTCTTAAAGAAGTCACTATATATCAAGAAGGAAGAAAAATTTTATCTCATATTAATTTGGATGTTCAACATGGTGAATTTATCTACATCATCGGGAAAACAGGTTCCGGAAAAAGCAGCTTCTTAAAAACTTTGTACGCTGATCTGCCTTTAACTGAAGGTGAAGCTCATATTGTTGACTTTGATTTGGCAACTTTAAAAGAAAAAGATATTCCGTACCTGAGACGTAAAATTGGTATTGTTTTCCAGGATTTCAAATTACTTCCGGACCGTTCTATTAAAGACAATATGCTTTTTGTTCTTAAAGCGACCGGATGGGTTGAAAAAGAAGCAATGGAATATAAAATTGATGAAGTTTTGGATAAAGTTGGAATGAAAGATTTCCTAAACAAAATGCCTCACCAGCTTTCTGGCGGTGAACAGCAGCGTGTTGCCATTGCAAGAGCTTTGCTTAACGATCCTGAATTTATCCTTGCCGATGAACCAACAGGAAACCTTGATCCGCAGACAAGTTCTGAGGTTTTAGAGGTTTTAAAAACGATCAATGCCAATGGTAAAACTATTATCATGGCGACTCACGATTATGCTTTGTTGATGAAATTCCCATCGAAAACATTAAAATGTGAAGATGAAAGAATTTTTGAAGTAGTGCAAAGAAGCGTGTAATGCTTTCTATTTTAATTCCGGTTTTTAATTATGAGGCATTTTCATTAGTTGAAAAACTGCATAATCAAGCCGTGGAATTAAACATAATGTTTGAAATCATTTGTCTGGATGACGCTTCGAATCTTTTTACAAATGAAAATCAACAAATTAATCAATTCCAAAACTGTTCATTTGTTATTTTAGAAAAAAACATCGGACGCAGTGCTATTCGGAATCTGCTGGCAGAAAAAGCTGTTTACGAGAATTTATTGTTTCTTGATGCTGATACATTTCCTGTAAATGAAAATTTCATTTCAAAATATATTTCTCAGATTGACGACAGCGAAAAAATAGTATACGGAGGTATTTTATACGAAAGTTCAAAACCATCCAAAAATGAACTTTTACGATGGATTTATGGCACAAAAAGGGAAGCTTTAAATGTTTTTGACCGAGAAAAAAATCCATATCTTTCTTTCTTGACTTTGAATTTTTTAATCAAAAAAAGTATTTTTTCAAAGGTCAGTTTCAATGAAAACATTCCAAATCTCAGACATGAAGATACTTTGTTTTCGTATGAATTAAAACAGAAACAAATCGAAATAGTTCATATCGAAAATCCTGTTTTTCATTTAGGAATTGAAGACAGTAAAACTTTTTTAAGAAAATCTGAAGAAGCCGTTTTAGGCTTAAAAAATCTAGTCGATTCAAATTTTATTTCTGCAGATTATGTGAAATTGTCACATTATTTTCAAATTATAAAAAAATATCATCTTACTGCTTTAACTGCTTTTGGTTTTAGAGTTTTCAAATCTTTATTTGTAAAACAGCTCTTTAGCAAAAACCCTTCTCTTTTGCTTTTTGATCTTTATCGTTTGGGGTATTATTGCAGTATAAACTAAGACTTTGTTATTGATTCAAACAAGGACTTCCATTGATGCATTATGGAATCCAAATTATATTTTTGAACACTTTGTTGTGCTTCCAAGCCCATATTAATTCTCAAATTGCGATTTTTTATTAAAAGATTTAATTTTTCAACAAAAGAATCTTTATTTCCATCTTCTATCAAAAATCCGTTTTTATTATTTTGTATAATTGTTCTTGGACCAATAGGACAATCATAAGCAACAGAAGGCAGACCACAAGCCATCCCTTCAATTAAAACCATCGGCTGCGCTTCGTTTCTGGAAGTCATAACCAATATTGATGCGGTTTTATATTTTTCGGCAATATCTTTTACCGGATCTAAAAATTTGGTATTTTTTTCAATCTTTAATTTTTTTGCCAAGTTTAAAAATTGTAAATCTTCGCTTGGTTTACCATAAATTTCCAATTGCCAGTCAGGATGTTTTTCAGAAATTAATTGCCATATTTCCAATAACCTGTCGATTCCTTTCTCATAAGAATGTCTTGCTACGGCAATAATTTTTTTTGATTCCAGATCAGAAAAAGATCTTGTTTCTATCCATAAAGGATTAGAAATTACAATTCCGTTTTTGACCGACCATTCGTTAAGGCTTTCTTGTGATAATGCAGTAAAATACAAAAATTGCGAAGCACAATAATTTCGGTATTTGTACTTAAGGTTATTAATAAAACCAAAAAAGCGAGACTCTTTATATTCATTAAATTTAGAACCATGCGCTTCAAAAATGATAGGAATTTGGGTTTTAATAAACAGAGGAATTGAAAACGATTTTAAAGCAAAATCACAAACAATAATACAATCGGGCTGTATTTTTTTGATGTGTTCCAGCAGTGCTTTTTTATAATGAAGTAAATTGAATATCTTATTACTTTTTAGTATAATATCATGAAATTCTATCTTTTCATTAAACTCAAAAAACAGATCATCATTCCCTCCATTTTGAGTAATAATACAAACCTCATAATTAAACTTTTCGATTAAATAATTGGTTTTTATTGAAAGTACTCTCTGTACTCCTCCTTCTTCATTTGCCCTTTGTGTTATGTAGAGTAATTTCATTTTTTTGATTTCAAAAAATCATTATAATCCCTTAAATAATCATCTTCATCAAAAATTTCCGAAGCTAAAACGAGACAAACTGCTCCAGATGAAAAATTTTCAAGTTCGCGCCATATATTATTTTCGATCAGCAAACCTTTATCTGGTTTATTTAAAGTAATTGTTGTTTCAGTTTTACCATCTTTTAAAACCACATCAAAACTTCCTGAAATTGCAATTAAGATTTGCTGCAGTTTTTTATGAGAGTGCCCTCCTCTTTTAGAAGAACTTGGAATATCATATAAATAATAAACTCTTTTTATTTCAAAAGGGATTGTACCATTTTCAATTACCGCAATATTACCTAGTATGTTTTCAACTTTTGGAAAATCAATCAAAATTATATTCATAAACTTATTTCAATTTTACATTTTTTGTTAGGCACTATAATTATTGATTTGTTATTTTCGTATCAAATATATAACTCTTTAAAAACAATATGCAAAATAAATTATTAGTTACAGTTATTTGCCTTTGTTATAATCATGAAAATTTTGTTCTTGAGAGTTTACATTCGGTACTCAACCAAGATTATCAGCATATTGAATTAATAGTCGTAGATGACTGCAGCACAGATAACTCTAAAAAAACTATTGAGAAATGGCTTTTAGATTACCCAAATATTCAATTTATCTTTAATAATACCAATTTAGGAAATACTAATTCCTTTAACAAAGCCCTTAAATCAGCTAAAGGGAATTATATAATAGATCTTGCTGCAGATGATGTTTTAGTTCCTGATTGTATTTCACAACAAATAAAAACTTTTAGAGAAAGCTCTTTTAAAAATCTTGGAGTTGTTTATGGAAATACAGAATTGATTAAGGAAAATGGCGAGTTTAGTTCTTATTTTTTTCCTGTAGATGATAATCTTAAAACTATCGAAAAAAGGCAGACTGGCAACATTTATTTGAGCGTCATTTCTGGTGGAAACAGTATTTGTTCAGTTTCTTCAATGGCTAAAAAATCAGTCTATGATTCGTTAAATGGCTATAACGAAATACTTGCTTATGAGGATTTGGACTTCTGGATAAGATCATCACGGTTGTATGAATTTGAGTATATCGACAAAATCTTAGTAAAAAAAAGAATCTCAAATAACTCATTGACTGATAATTTTTACAACAATAGTAAAGCACGATTTAAAAAAATCAATTTGTCTACCTATCTGATTTTAAAAAAAGCTATTAAACTAAACCAGACTAAAAAAGAAGATTTTGGTATACAAAAAAGAGTACATCACGAAATAGTTCATACTTTTAAAATAAAAGCTTATGGATTACTTTTCAAAAATATTGGTTTGCGATTTTGGTTATTCTGGAGAACAAATTTTAAAAAATACTAAATATCTTCTTTTATTGTTTTTCTTCTCAAACTCAAAAATAGTTCCCAGCCTTCTTTTAATTCTTCCAATTTTAGCAGTCTGCATATAAACAAATAACTTACAAGCCCAATTATCCCGCCAAATAACAACTGAATTACTAAATTATCTATAAAATAGGCTGTTACATATACTAAAACTGCCATTGCTATTGATGCTCCAAAAAAAGGAAGCATATCTTTTAATTGCTTCACAGCTCCATAACCATAAAATTTTCCGGGTAAATAGGCATTTATTACAAATGATAGAGCCGATGTAATTACATGCCCAATTATGATGGCTTTGACACCTAACGGAATTGTGATTATCATTGCTGCCACTGTTAGAGGTAATTTGGATAAATCGACTTTTAAGTATAAATCTGAACGGCCAACTGCATTTAATAAGTTCATATTAATTGCACTCATAGGAAAAAAAATACGGGCAAAAACCATCCATTGTAAAAGCGGAATTAAAGAAACCCATTTTTCGGTAAGCAGCAATACAACAATTGGTTTTGCCAGCAAAGCAATAAGTGTCATTAACGGAATAATCAAAAAAGCTGACATGCGAATCATTCGGCTGTAGATGGAAACTAATCTTTCTCTATCATTTTGAACTGTAGTAAGAACAGGAAATGTTGCCTGCTGAATTATGCTAACAATTGTTCCGGCTGATAAATCGGCAAAACTTTTAGCTCTTGTATAATAACCTAATGAAGCTGTTGGATAAAATTTCCCTAAACAAATATTATAAACATTATTTAATAATTGAGCATACAAACCTGCCATTAAAAGTTTTGATCCGTAGCCAAATAAAGATTTAAAAGATTTCTTTGAAAATAATACTGAAGGGTTCCAGCTGCTTAAAAACCACAAACAAACTGACGAAACAAAAGCGCCAACAAGACTTTGAATAACCAGCGACCAGACTCCGCAATTATTTATTGCTGCCACAATACCGCATAACCCGCCTGCAAATACTGATATTACATTACTTTTTGCAATGGATTTGAAATCGACAGCAATTGTCAGTTTCGTTTTTTGAACTATCGCTGCAGCATTCAAAAACAAACTTAAACCCAATACTCGTACTAGGTTTATTAATTGAGGCTGATTAAAAAAAACAGCTATTAATGGTGCAGAAAAAAACAGTAATAAATAGAAAAAACCACTTACTGCTAAATTAAAGACAAATACAGTCGAGAAATCAACATCTGTTCTGTCCTGACGCTGAATTAAACCTACTCCTAAACCGCTTTCAATAAAAGTTTGTGACAAGGCCATAAAAATAGCCAGCATTCCTATCAGACCAAAATCCTCTGGCAGTAAAATTCGCGCAAGTACAATACTAACTACAAATTGCCCAATCTGAACGGCAAATTTATCAACCGCAGACCAAAAAATGCCTTTCGCAGCTAGTGTTTTTAGAGAGGAGTTTTGCATTTATCTTTTAGCTTTAAAGTCGCACATCTACCACCTGCCCTGTATTATTTGACAAGAGAGTCTGAATACATCTTAAAGCAACTGTTTCGGGTTTTAATAATGTATCTTCAGGCTCGTTACCAAAATTTTGTATTCGCATTGGAGTCTGCGTCCGCTCCGGATTCATACAATTTACCTTAATGCCTAATGTTTCCCATTCTTGCGATACAGCCTGTACAAAATTAACTGCAGCGGCTTTACTCGAAGAATAAATACTGTAAAATGCCCTGCCTCTGGTATAAGAACTAGAAGTGAAAAATAAAATATGTCCTTTTGATGCTTTTAAATACGGAAGTGACGCAAGCGCAACATTAACCATTCCGGTATAGTTCACATTTATTGAATTTAGAATGTATTCATAATTCATGGTTTCCAAAGGTTCTTTGTGTAAAACTCCGGCCGTATTAATTACAAAATCAATTTGATGTTCGATTTCAAAAACTTTTTCTAAAGCTTTTTTGACTAATTCAATATTAGAAACATCAACATTATTTTCGCTTCGGGAAAAACTATAAACCTTAACTCCATTTTGTTCTGCCAGGTCTACAATACTTTTTCCTATTCCGTAAGAACCGCCAAAAACAACCATAACTTTATCAGACAGAATTTCCTTTGATAATTTTATATCCTGAATCTCAACCGATCGCAATTGAAATAGTTTATCTAATAAATAAGTATCTTCAGGATAAGTCAATTTCATATTAACCTCTTCTCCGTTTACTACATAAATATCTTCCTGAGGCAGATATTTTTTAACCACGCCGCAATCATCAGTCGCTTTAAAATTTTCATCTTTTAATGCGAACTCATAGGCTTTTGCGATAATTTCCTGTTTAAAACCTTGAGGAGTTTGTCCTCTTCGCATTTTTATTCGTTCAGGAATAGCTGTTATAATATCATTTTCAACTTCAATAATAGTATCTGCTGAATTTATAGCAACATCAACTGCTTTATAATGGCTCAAAGCTTTTACAACGTCATTAATAATCCGCTGGCTTATTAAAGGACGGGCCGCATCGTGAAAAATTAAATTAGCATCTTTAAATTCATCATAAGATTTTATAGCAGCAAGACTTGACTGATATCGTTCTTCGCCCCCTATTAAAACTCGTTTTACTTTTTTCCACTCATTTTTAATAATCATATCTTCTGCCATAAAAAGATAATGTTTATTAATTACAATGGCTGTCTCATCAATAAATTCATTTTTTTCAAATGCATCAACAGCATGTTCAATAATCATCTTACCGGCAACTTTAAAAAATTGCTTAGGCAGCGATTTCTCTAATCGTATTCCTATTCCTCCTGCTAATATGACAGCTATGTTCATGTATTGTGTTTGTTGATTCAAAATTACCCAAAAATCTGAGTTTCCAGATAATTCATAATGTTTTGAGATGCCGTTAAATTATTCTTTTGTATTAAATTTTGATAAACAAAGTCATTGCGTTTCTCTTTCATCCGGTCATTTCCTTTCAACACTACATTTTCGATAAAATCAATTAATTCTTCTTTTGTTCTGGATTGATAATGTGCTTCGACAGCTTTTTCTCCAAACTCACTCCACTCTTTCATAACGTCTTCAGTTCTTATCATGAAAAGAGCAGGTTTTCCGGTAATGAGATATTCTGCCATAAAAGAACCGCAGTCATGAATGAGCGCATCTGATGTTAAAAACAAATCGCCATAATCTGCATTTTCAAACTGACCATTTTCAAGGTTTGTCCATTCAGCATAATAAGCATCTGTTTTTTCTTTTCCCCAATTTGGATCATTTTCTAATTTAATTCTTAACAGCGGATGCGGTTTAAAAGCTATTTGCAATTGCTCTTTGTAAACAGCTGCTAATTCTAAAAATACATCAAAATACTCCAAAAAATTAGATACTTTATTGAGTTCGTGCATGGAATGATGCGGTGCCCAGATTATTTTCTTTAAAGCGACATTCTGATTTTTCCAAACTCCATTATTCGGTTTTTTATTTATCAAAAGCTGATCGAATCCCGGATATCCGGTTACTACATTATTAATCCCTTTATTTTTTTGTTTTTGAGATGCTATGTTTTTATGAATCGGTGTTTCCGAAAAAATCCGCCAGACAAGATTATGAAATTTTGAATTATAAAATGTTTCATAATTTGTAGTCATGATAGCATACGGCACATAACAAGTCAAAGTATTTGAAAACTCTTTGATATAATATCTATCATCGACCAAACCTTCATACGGATTGGTAAAAAAAATAATATCTGGTGAAAATGTATTTTTAATGTCTAAATATTCTCCTGTAACATCATCATAGGTTTTTATAACATCATAACCTTTCTTTTTAAATGCTTCAAAAGATTTATTCATCTCAAAAAGCATATTTTCATGACCAAAATTTACAACAGGACAAACAAATAATGCTGGTTCAAATTTGGGATGCTGTACCATTAAATCGAATAAAACATCGTATTTCCAAACCGATTCATGAATCAGGAAAAAGGCAACTTTTATTTTTTCTTTTTTTCTAACAATTTCAAGCGCTTTTTGATGTTTTTTGGGTGCTTGTTTAATTTGATACAAATTTAAAAGCGCTCTCAGCTTTGTAAAATTATAAACTCTGATAAGCGAAATCCATATTGTTTCAGGAACGTATTTTTTAAGTGTTAATTTTAATTTTTTCATTTTATCAAATTAAAATTAATACCTATTTAAAACTTCCACAATAAAATCAACTTCTTGATCTTCCAGAACCGGGCTCATAGGCAGACTTAAAATTTCGTTATGAATTTTCTCTGTTATAGGAAAAGACAAAGTATTCCATTCTGGAAAAGCATTTTGTTTGTGCGGAGGAACCGGATAATGAATAACAGTTTGAATATTATTTTGAGCTAAATAATTCTGTAAATCATCTCTGTTTTTTGTTCGAATAACAAACAAATGAAAAACATGATTATTAGAAAAATCCCAATTAGGAAGTATAATTTTTTCGTTTTTTATTTCAGCTGAATATCGTTTTGCAATGTTTCTTCTTTTCTGATTATCGGCGTCTAAATTGGGTAATTTTAGGTTTAAGAAACCCGCCTGTAATTCATCTAATCTCGAATTTACACCAACATAATCATTATAATATTTTTTTTGGGATCCATAATTGCGAAGTGAAAAAAGCATTTTTGCCAATTCAGCATCATTTGTTGTTACAGCTCCTCCATCGCCCAGACAGCCTAAATTTTTCCCCGGATAAAAACTGTATGCAGATGCTGATTTTGAATTATTAATTGTTGATTGTTGATTGTTAATTGCTCCATGAGATTGTGCACAATCTTCTACAACAACAAGATTATGTTTTTGTGCAATTTCATTTATTTTCTCCATTTCAGCTAATTGTCCGTATAAATGAACGGCTAAAATGGCTTTTGTTTTTGATGTGATTTTTTCGGGAATTAAATCCGGATTTATATTGTAGGTTTCTAATCTTGGTTCAACCAAAACAGGAATCAAATCGGCTTGCAGAATGGCCAGAATACTGGCAATATAAGTATTTGCCGGAACTATAACTTCATCACCTTTTTTGAGTATTCCGAGTTCGATATAGCCTTTAAAAATTAAAACCAAAGCATCAAAACCATTCCCTACTCCAATACAATATTCAGAGTGGCAATATTCAGCGAAAGCCTTTTCAAAATTTTCAACTTCATTTCCTAAAATATACCAGCCGTTGTCTAAAACCGTTTTCAGTTTTTCCTGAAAAGCAGTTTCGTATGGCTGATTTATTTTTTTTAGATCCAGAAATGAAATCATTGGTTTTGGTTTTTAGACAAAAATACCATTTAACTTAGTATAATTTGAAGTTTCGATTTCATAAAAATCATGAATTATCGTGCCTGCTCCAAAACTTTCTTTCCAATACGTTAATCCTTCGTTTAGATTTTTCCCTTGATTTTCATTCGAAATTCCGAAATCAAAAAACCGTTTATGTACAAATCTTTCCTGAATTAAATACTGAAAAAGGAAATCTAAACTTCCTAAATCTTCTATATTCGGATTTTTAGAAATGTACTGGCAATGTGCTGTCGTTTCGGTTTCAAAAACTGTGGTTCCGCCCACAATTTTATCTTCAAAATAAACATTAAATTGATGAATATTTTCTGGAAAAAGAGACTGAAGATGGTTCATTTCTTCTATCGAATGAACTGGTTTTGCATTGTGCTTATTATCTAAATTTGGTATTAAAACCTCATTCCAAAACAATTCAAAACCCGCTTCTTCTTTAATGATAAGTTTATTTAAAAGTGCTTTTTTTACGCCCCTTTTTCTAATTTTTGAAATTGATTTCTCCTGTGCTAAATCAATAACCGAAAGTGAATCTCTGCGAGTTAGTTTTGCATGTGCCAGAAACAAAGTATACAAAATCTCGTCAGATGGTTTAAGATGATAAATTGACGGGATAGTTTTTAAATATAATTTCTCAAAACTATTTTTATTTAAAAACGATAAAACAGTTTGAAAAATCTCGATAACAGCAGTTTGTTTTGTTTCATCTTTATAAACCAATCCGCCATACGTAAGTCCTTGATGAGAATAAACCGTGTTTCCATTTTTGTTTGCCGGCAAAATGGCTCGCAGTTTTTCTTCTTCAAAAATTAAAAGTGAAAAATCCTCAAAACGATCTTTATGATATTCCATAAAATTACGATGAAATAAAAACGTTGCATTTTTGGCCTGACTAACAAAGTCATTCCAAATTTTGTAATCGTTTTGATCGTATTTTTTTACAGTAAGGTTTTTCATTTTTCTGTCGCAGATTTTACGGTTACAATGATTTAAAAAAACTATTTAATCCGTTTAATCTGTGGCTAATATATCTAATTAAATTCTATTTATGTTCAAAAGCACGCAGATACCATTTGTATTTTACTGCCAGTAAGCGAATAGAAATTATTACAATCGAAGTTACTAAATACAATATATCGTCTTCTAAATTTAGTTTACGAAGTCCAAAAAATACAATGCCTCCAAAAATGCATATCGTAGCATAAATTTCTCTTCTAAAAACAGTTGGAATCTCATTGCACAAAATATCTCGTGTCACTCCTCCAAAACAAGCCGTCATGGTTCCTAAGGCAATACATATAACGGGATGCAGTCCTGTTAAAAGACCTCTTTCCAGACCTATCAAAGTAAAAACTCCCAACCCAATGGTGTCAAACAAAAATAATGAAGTTCTGAGTTTATCAAACTTTTTTCTAAAAATAATAGCCAGAAAAAAACCTAAAATAATCACATAAACATATTGAAGGTTCATCATCCAGCCTACCGGAGTTCTGCCAATTAAAACATCGCGGAGTGTTCCGCCTCCTACAGCCGTAACAAAAGCAATTATAAAAACCCCAAACGGATCGAGTCTTTTATGCATTGCTGTTAAAGCACCAGACATGGCAAAGGCCATTGTACCAATAATATCTAATAAATGAAACATTTTTTCTTAAGTTACAAAGATGCAAAGGTGCAGAGATTTTAGTATTTCTCCTATTTTTTTAGTGGTATTCTACTTCAAGTATTTATTTATCTTTTAACGTAAATAGGGCTTCTTTTTAATAAATAGGTAATAGAATCCATCCAGATGTCTTTTACTGCCAGAAAAGGTTTTCGGGTTTGTGAATAAATTTTTGTGGTGTTTTTATACATATCAAAATAAACAGTGTAATAATAGTAAACCTGTGTATTTGCGGTTGTAGTCGAAACATCGTTGGTTTTTACTTTCTTATTATTGTCGCTCACTTTTGCATTTCCTGAATTGTAAGTAGTCGAAGTCGTGCCAGAATTCATGGTATACGAAACTTTGGCAGCGACAATATTATCAACGCCCAGTATTTTTTCCAGATCTTCAATTGGCGTTTCATCAATATTAGTATGATCAATTCCGGCTTTATGAAGCAGACTGTTGGTTGTTCTTAAATCCTGAACTGTTAACGGTAAAATATTAGACGATTTATCTATCAGCTTATTATAAAGATCATTTTGAGCAAACTTTGCCATATCTTCTGAACTTTCCTGATTGTCTGCATTTAAATAAGGAACGGGAAGCACTGCAATTGTATTCTGCTTTATTTCTGATGCTGTAACAACAGCCGAAGAATCACTATTTCCCTGACTTACATCAAAAGTCTGCGAGCGTCCGCTGGCAAAATCAATTCTGGCTATCTGCGAAACATCAAGAGAAATTGTAAGAGTTTCTCCAGGAAGAGAATATTCTACAGTTTTATCAGATATTTTAGAAATGGTTCCTTCAATAATCTGATAATCTCTTTTTATAATTTTATCCAGCTTTTTTCCGCCTTGAGCAAAAGCAAAAACAGAAACAAATAACATCAATAATACGGCAGTCAGCTTTTTAATTATCATAGTATTTAAATTTTAGTTTCCTTATGTTGGTTTTATAAAATCAAGTTTGTTAAAATTATAAAATTTAAATGATAATCACGTTAAGAAAAACACATACAGCGTTTTAACTGCATAAAATTACATATACTGCGTATAGAAATTGTAATCTTTTAAAACTACACGAATAAAATCAGAGTTATTTCCGGATTGATTTTTAATTCCGGCAACACTTTCAATTTTAGCTACCAGTTTGTAAATGATTTCATGATCGTTTTTTGCCACGGCTCTATGAAATGTTTCTTTAATAATTCGCATATCATTATCTGATAATTTAATTACCAAAGGATAAGTCGGCACATAAGCATCGCCAATTTCTTCTAAGATAGTATGACTAATATTGATTTTGTTTTTCAGAGTAATTACTGCTGTTCCCGCCACCATATCGCCTAAACGCTGCGCTTTTTTACTTGAAATAATCGTAACTAAAGCAACAAGACCGTAAAAAGAACTAAAGTCGATTATTCTAAAAAACCATCGCATTAAATAATCGCCAAAACCTGCCTGATATCCGTCTATTTTTACGACTTTTATCTTTACAAGTTTTTTACCAAATGACTGACCTTCAAAAATGCTTTCCAGAGTTAATGAGTAAATCATCCATGGAATAAAAAGTACAATAAAAACCGCGGCTCTGGACCAGGTATCTAAACTATCCAGCGCCTGGCCAAGGTTCAGCCAGCTGAAAACAATTAATAAAACAACGATTACATAGGAAATTTTAATGCCCAAATCTATGAAATAAGCACCCATACGTTCGCCCGGCGTTGCAGCAATAAAATTTATTTTAACATTTTGTGTCGTATTAATAGATAATTCTGACATATTTCATATTTTAGCCCTCAATGAGAGAAGTTGCATTTATAAAACAAAATAAAGAAAAATGGCTGGAATTTGAGCTAGCTATTTTTGGTAAAGCTAAGAAAAATCCTGACGAATTAGCTAATTTGTACATTCAATTAATGAATGATTTGTCGTACGCACAAACCTATTATCCTAAAAGTAAGACAGTTGTCTACTTAAATCATCTTGCATCGCAGATTTACCAAAAAATTTATAAAACCAAACGCACCGAAAAAAACAGAATTGTTGAATTCTTTAAAACCGAAGTGCCTTTATTACTCTACGATTACAAAAGATATCTGCTGTATGCTTTTGTCTTGTTTTTTTTCACCGTTGCCATGGGCGTGGTTTCTGCGCGTTATGATCAAAACTTTGTTCGTTTAATATTGGGTGATGAATACGTTAATATGTCTTTGGAAAATATCAAAAAAGGAAATCCAATGGCAGTTTACGGATCAGGATCAAACTGGGGAAGTTTTATCGGCATTACCATGAATAACCTTTATGTGGGAGCAAGATGTTATTTATACGGCATTTTTGGCGGTATTGGAACGTTTTATATTTTTCTTCAAAACTCGTTAATGCTTGGGTCTTTTCAGTATTTCTTTTATGAACAAAATGTTTTCTGGCAAAGCGTCCGCGGTATTTGGATTCACGGTTCTATGGAAATTTTTGCTATTGTAATCGAATCTGCTGCCGGATTTATTTTAGGAGCTTCAATCTTGTTTCCTAAAACCTTTTCGAGAATGAATTCGTTTAAAATTGGTTTTAAAAACAGTTTTAAAATATTCTTAAGCACTTTTCCTTTTACAATCAGTGCAGGATTTCTCGAAGGTTTTATTACAAGATATTCAATCGATATGCCCAATTGGTTAAGCAGCTCCATTATATTAGTTACGCTTGGAATAATTTCATTTTATTACTTAGTTTATCCGTTTATTGTTCATAAGAAAATCCAAAAAATAACAGCCAAATAGAATTAATACAAACCAGTAATGAATAGAATTTTCTTTATTTTATATTTTCTTTTCTTTTTCGGTATTACAAACGCACAGGATTCTTTGCTGACGGAAGAACCTCCAAAAATTGATTCAGTTAAGTTTACCGAAAAAGATATTCAAATTGATTCTGAATCAGTTGAAGCAAAATATTTCCCGAAAAACTTCCAAAAAAAATACACTGATTCTGATTTTGTTTACGAACAAAAAGCACCAGAAAAAAATCTTTGGGACCGTTTTAAAGACTGGATTGCTAGTTTGTTAAGAAAACTTTTTTCTTTTAACGATCCGCAGACTTCCTTAAATGTTGCAGTAATGTTGCTTCGCATAATTGGCGTAGCGGTTATTATTGTCGTAATTTATTTAATTGTAAAAGCCATTATCAATAAAGAAGGACAATGGATTTTTGGCAAAAACGCTAATAAAAGAAACGTTTATTACTCTGATCTTGAAAAAAACATCCATCTTTTAGATTTTGAAAAATTAATCAAAGAAAGTCTTGAAGCCGGAGAAAAACGTACTGCTGTGCGATACTATTATTTATGGCTTTTAAAAACAATGGCACAGCACAATTATATTGAATGGGATATCGAAAAAACAAATTCAGATTATTTATACGAAATTCAAAATCCTAAACACAAAGAAGAGTTTACCTACCTATCTTACCTATACAATTATATCTGGTATGGCGAATTTGAAATTGATGATACTACATTCAATAAAACCGAGAATAGATTTAAGAATGCATTAAAAACCTTTAGCTGATGAGTAAAAACATTAAAATATACATAGCTGTTTTGGTTTTTATATTAATCTTAATTCTAATTGGAGATTACAACAAACAAAAAACAATCGACTGGCGTCCAACCTACTCTGTCAATGACAAAATTCCTTATGGGTTATATGTTTTTGACAAAGAAATTGGCGGTATTCTTAAAAATCAAAAAATTGAAAGAATTCCAGATATTACGCCGTATGAGTTTTTAGATTCAAAATATAATGAAGACACACTTGTTGAAACTTATACTGTAAAAGGAACTTTTATCAATATTTCGCAGCAAAATAATCTTGACGATCAGTCGGCAAAAGAAATCATGTATTTTGTGTCGCACGGAAATAATGCTTTTTTGAGCATGACAAATTTCCCTAAAACATTATTAGACAGTTTAAAATTTGAATATTCGTCTAACTTACTCCAGACCAAAGATGCTTCGGTATGGATGGCAAACAAAAAACTGAGTTCAAAAATATACAAATCGACAAGTGACATAGCCGATTATTTTTCTAAAATCGACACCTTAAACACAACCGTTTTAGGCTACGAAGGAAATCCTAAGTACAAAAAAAATATCAACTTTATAAAAGTGCCTTATAAAAACGGATATTTCTTTTTACATACAAATCCTGTTGCTTTTACAAATTATAATCTGCTCAAAAAAGACCGTTATCAATATACGGAAAAGGTATTGTCTTATATTCCTAAAGGAGATGTTTTTTGGTACACAAAATCGCCAAATGATGAAAATATATCAGCTTCGCCGCTTCGATACATTTTCAGCCAGCCGGCTTTAAAATGGGCTTGGTATTTATTCCTAATTGGAATGTTTGTTTTTATTTTGTTCAACGCCAAAAGAAAACAGCGAATTGTTCCTATTTTACAGCCATTGTCTAATTTAACAATCGATTTTACCAAAACAATTGGAAACCTGTATTATCAGGAAGGCGATCACAAAAATATAATTGATAAAAAAATCATTTATTTCTTAGAAAGAATCAGAACTGAATATTTAATCGACACCACAAAATTAGATGACGAGTTTGTAAAAAAACTGCAGCATAAAACCGGTAAAGACGAAAAAGATATTCAGGAACTTGTACTTTTAATCAACGAATATCGAAATAGTTATCATGGAAATATCGAAGCGGATCTAATCCGAATTAATAATGCCATAGAAAAGATTTTACATTAAAAAACAGAATACTCAATTAGAAAAACATACCAAACATGGACGATATCAATACATCACAAACAGAAATCACAAATGAAAATGTGAATTTTGAAACACGATTAAATTTAGCACCTCTTTTAGATCACGTTAATGCGATTAAAAAAGAAATCGAAACCGTAATTGTTGGCCAGCATAAAATGGTCGACCAGCTTTTGGTTGCTATTTTATCAAACGGACACGTTTTATTAGAAGGTGTTCCGGGAGTTGCTAAAACTATTACGGCAAAACTGCTTTCTAAAACTTTAAATATTGGCTTCAGCCGAATTCAGTTTACACCAGATTTAATGCCTTCGGATATTTTAGGAACTTCTATCTTCAACCTGAAAACTTCAGAATTTGAGTTTAAAAAAGGGCCAATCTTTTCTAATTTAATTTTAATTGATGAGATCAACCGTGCTCCGGCAAAAACTCAGGCAGCCCTTTTTGAAGTTATGGAAGAGCGCCAGATTACAATTGACGGATCTGGATATAAATTAGAAACTCCGTTTTTGGTAATTGCAACCCAAAACCCAATTGAGCAGGAAGGAACTTATCGTTTACCAGAAGCTCAATTAGACCGTTTCTTGTTTAAAATTACAATTGATTACCCAAAACTAGACGAAGAAATCCTGATTATCCAAAGAGAACATTTATTACAGGATCATGGCAAATTAGAAGCGATTAAAACTATTCTATCTGCCTCAGAAATAAATCAATACCAAACTTTAATCAAACAAATTAGAGTTGAGCAGAATTTATTAGAATATATTGCACGAATTGTAGTCAACACACGCGAAAATGCCTTTTTATATTTAGGAGCTTCACCTCGTGCTTCAATCGCAATTTTGAATGCATCAAAAGGTTTCGCAGCCATTCGCGGACGTGATTTCGTAACGCCTGAAGATATTAAAGAAGCTGCAATCCCTGTTTTGCAACACCGTGTTATCGTTACTCCAGAACGTGAAATGGAAGGGATAACAAGCTCAGAAATTATCAAACAAATTATTGAAACGGTTGAAATACCTAGATAATTATTAGTATTCAGTTTTCAGTCGCAGTTTACAGTTTAGCACTGTGACTGAAAACTGAGACCGAAAACTGAGACCGAGACTGAAAACTAAAAAATAATGAACATCAATAAACTACTTTTCCTATTCTCACTTTGGATTCTGGCGGTCAGCTTTAAGCCTGCAGACTCTGTTGATTTAAAAAATGATAAAAATTTTTATTTCAAAACTGACAAACAAGAAATTGAAAGCTTAATTAGAAAAGCTTATCAATGGATTGAAACAAAAAACAATAACACTGATTTTGATCCAGTTACAAATAAAAAAGGAGATAAATACACCGGATTAGATTTAACAGCACATAAAAAAAGAATGGAAGCGCTGAAGAAAACGAATTTCTTCTCACAGCAGTTTTTAGACAATTACAATAAAATTGCACTAAAACTTGACACCAATCTTAAAAATAAAAAAATAGAATGGCTTGTAGGCGATCTGCCTCCTTTTGGAAATGATTCAAATCCGTGGTGCAGCTGTCAGGATTACCCGGATGAATATTGGAAAACAATGGCAGTTAATAACCTGAAAGTAGATAACAATAAAGCTTCTTTTTATTGGACCTGGTCTTGGAAAGGTGATTTTAAATACAAAACCACTGTTGTAAAAGAAAACGGAGTTTGGAAAATTGCTTCTCTTGAAGGTTTTAATTTTGATGAATTCACTAAAATTTATTAGTAAAACATAAAACCAAGAAAACTTGAAATTAATAAAAAGTTTATACCTCAATAATTTCTTCTTCTATTTGCTTTTAGGCATTATAGGATTATTTATCTGTGCTTTTATATTTCCAAATCTGTACAATGCCGTTTGGTTTATTCTTTTAGTTTTATTGACATTTCTGGGACTTGATATTCTAATTTTATATTTCACAAAAACAGGAATTGAAGCAGAACGAATTACTCCCGAAAAACTTTCAAATGGAGATTTAAATCCCATAAATGTTCAAATCAAAAATCATTATACTTTTCCAATTTTGGTTAAGATAATTGATGAAATTCCGTTTCAGTTTCAGGTTCGTGATTTTAAAATTGTAAAAAAAATACAAGCCTCAGACCAAAAAGAATTTGGTTATGACCTTCGTCCTACAGAACGCGGTGAATATCATTTTGGCTATTTAAATATTTATGTTTCATCTCCGTTACGATTAATTTCGAGAAGATTTTCTTTTGCAAAAGATCAAATGGTGCCAGCATATCCATCTTATATTCAGTTAAGAAAATACGATTTACTGGCCTTTTCGAATAATTTGTTTCAATACGGAATCAAAAAAATCCGCCGAATTGGACATACAATGGAATTTGAACAGATTAAAGAATATGTTCAGGGCGACGATCTTAGAACTTTAAACTGGAAAGCCACAGCAAAGAAAAATGCTTTAATGGTCAATCAGTTTCAGGACGAAAAATCACAGTCAGTTTATATGGCAATTGATAAAGGACGCGTTATGCAAATGCCTTTTAACGGTTTAAGTTTATTAGATTATGCAATAAACTCAACTTTAGTTTTATCAAATGTAATTCTGAAAAAACAAGATAAAGCCGGACTTTTCTCTTTCTCTAAAAAAGTAGAAAACAGAGTTTTTGCCGAAAGAAGAGGTTCGCAGATGCAAAAAATTCTTGAAACTTTATACAACGTTAAAACCGACTTTTTTGAAAGTGACTACAGCCGATTGTATGTTGATATTAAGAAAAACATCAACCAAAGAAGTTTAATTATCCTGTACACCAATTTTGAAACAATGGACGGTTTAAATCGTCAATTACCTTATTTAAAAGGAATTGCTAAAAGTCATTTATTGGTTGTTGTCTTTTTCCAGAATACAGAATTAAATGCTATTATCAACAAAAAAACCGATACGATTCAGGAAGTTTATGATAAAGTAATAGCTGAAAAATTCATGTTTGAAAAACGATTAATTGCAAATGAATTAAAGAAATACGGAATCCATTCGGTTTTAACGCAGCCTGAGAATTTAACTTTAGATGCCATTAATAAATATTTGGAAATTAAATCGAGAGGAATTTTGTAAATCATTTATTTCTTCCAAAAATCATCAATCAAAAATCATCAATCAAAATCAAATATATAAATGAAACAGCTGTTTATTACTGCTTTCTTATTGTTTACAATACCTTTTTTTGGACAAATCCCAAATACCTTAACACCAAGCGATAAAGTCTATGGACTTTCAAAATTCTGGCAGGAAGTAAATTACAATTTTGTCTATCTTGATAAAGTTGACAGAACGATGTGGGACAATCGGTATAAAGAACTTATTACAATAGTTCAAAACACAAAAAACGATTACGAATATTACCGTGAACTTCAAAAATTCTGTGCTTTATTAAAAGACGGACATACAAATGTTTATTTTCCAAAAAGCATCGAACCCATGACTGTTATGTTTGGGGACTACAAACTTTTCATTAAAAATATTGAAGGCAAAGCCATAATAATCCGAACAAATTACAGCAAAAAAGATGAAATTCCGGTGGGAAGCGAAATCATTGAAGTAAATGGAAAATCAACCCAAAAATTTATTGATGAAAATACTGCTCCATACATCTCATCTTCTACCGATTATGTTTTACAAGATTTGAGTATTTCGAATCTATTAAAAGGGCTTGAAGGAGAAACTTTTATAGTTAAAATAAAAAAGCCTAATAAAAAAATTATTGAACTGGCATTAACGCATAAAAAAACAGAAGAAAAAGAAGTTTTCCCTGCCGAAACCGAAAAGAAACTTCTAGATTTTAAATGGGTAAACAAAGAGACAGCTTATATTTCGCTAAATTCATTTAGTGATGAAAAAATTGACAGCTTGTTCGTTACAAAACTTCCTGAATTATATAAAGCTAAATCATTAATCGTTGATTTACGCAGTAACGGAGGCGGCAGCACCAATGTTGGAAGTGATATATTACAATATCTGACAAACGATACTATTCTTTACGGATCGCGCCAAAAAACCAGAGATCATCTTCCGGCTTACAAAGCATGGGGAAAATACATTGATGCTAAGGATACTATAAACATTCCGTGGAAGAAAAAAGCCTATTTGTCTTATCATGATCAATTTTATTTTGATCTCGAATATAATCCAACTACAATTCAACTAAATGCTAAAAGAATTGTGGTTCCAACAGTAATTTTACTCAGCCATAATACAGCTTCGGCAGCAGAAGATTTCTTGATTTTTGCCGATAATCAAAAACATATGATTAAAATGGGCGAAAAATCATATGGAAGTACAGGACAGCCTTTTTTGTTTGATTTGCCTGGTGGCGGATATGCCAGAGTCTGTACCAAAAAAGATACTTATCCAGACGGAAGGGAATTTGTAGGCTATGGAATAAAACCTGATATAGAAATTGCACCTACTCTAAACGACTATTTAAACAATAGAGACAGCGTACTGGAAGAAGCAGTTAAATATTTAAAAAACCAGAAAAAGTAATTGTCAGCATCTTCTTTTTTTTCAATAACCGAAGAATTATAAAAAATGTTTATTTCTTAAAACTGAATAATTAAACATTCTGTTTTTTATAAATATCTTTAATCTTCTAATTTGTAAAACTACAAGGAATGAAAAAATCAATTCTAATTCTATTCATTTTAACCAGCTTTTTATCTTCTGCACAAAAAACAGAAAACATTATCATTATAACTACTGACGGATTTAGATGGCAGGAAGTTTTTAAAGGTTTAGACACAGCAATTGCCAACGATAAAAAATTCAATCAGGGAGACAGTACTTACATTTACAAAAAATATTCAGGTCAGGATTTTAAAGCATCACGCCAAAAAATTATGCCTTTTTTCTGGTCGGAAATTGCATCAAAAGGACAGATTTACGGCAATCGAGATTTAGGAAACAAAGTAGATGTTGCCAATCCGTATTGGTTCAGCTATCCCGGATACAGCGAAATCATGACCGGAAATGTTGATGTAAACGTAAATTCAAACGGTTACAAAGCCAATCCAAATGTAAATGTTTTAGAATTCTTAAATAAACAGCCAAAACTAAAAGGCAAAACTGCCGCTTTTGGCGCTTGGGATGCTTTTGACCGAATATTAAATGAGGAAAGAAGCGGGTTTCCTGTAATTTCTGCCTTTGACAATGTGGGTGGAAACAAACCAACACAAACTCAAAAACTATTAAACGAAATGCGTAATAATTCGTTTAAGCCTTTTCATGAAGATGAATGTCTGGATGTTTTTACACATTATCAGGCTATGGATGAATTGAAAACCAAGAAACCAAAAGTGTTATATATTGCTTATGGTGAAACCGACGAATGGGCACATCATGGCGATTACAGATCGTATCTGGATGCGGCGAACCAAGTCGATAAATGGATTCAGGAAATCTGGAATTTTGTGCAAAATGATCCGCAGTACAAAAACAAAACAACTTTATTTATAACCGTTGACCACGGACGAGGAGACAAAATAAAATCGCAATGGAGAGATCACGGAGCTGATATTGAAGGCGCATCACAAATTTGGTTTGCTGCAATGGGGCCGGAAATTGCCCCAAAAGGCGAAATCAAAACAGATTCTCAGCTCTATCAAAAACAATTCGCCCAAACCATTGCAAAAATCATGGGCAGTAATTTTACAACAAATCATCCTGTAGAAACTGAGGTAAAAGAAGTTTTTGAAAAATAGATTTTTTTTCACCACGAATTACACGAATCTCCACTAATTTATTTTAATTGCGTTCAATTACAATTCGTAAAAATTCGTGTAATTCGTGGCAAAAACTATAACTATTCAAAACATTGCAGGACGAAAAAAACTCTGTACCTTTGAGCCTTTGCAACTTTGAGCCTTAAAAAAATGAAACAAATCACTTCAGTTCAAAATCCGTTTATAAAATCGCTTGCTTTATTACAGGAAAAAGCAAAAGCAAGAAAACAAACCGGAACATTTTTAATTGAAGGACAACGCGAAATTTCATTAGCGATAAAAGGCGGTTATGAAATTGAAACGGTTTTGTTTTTACCCGATTTAGTTACCGAAAATCAAATCAATAAATTAGTTGGTTCGTCGGTTCAGTTAATCGAAATCAACAAAGAAGTCTATCAAAAACTGGCTTACCGCGATACGACCGAAGGTATTTTGGCTGTAGCCAAAACCAAATCATTAAAATTATCCGATTTAAAACTATCTGATAATCCATTAATTTTAGTAGCCGAATCACTCGAAAAACCAGGAAATGTGGGCGCCGTTTTACGTACTGCCGACGCTGCAAATCTTGATGCCGTTTTAATTGCAGATCCAAAAAGTGATTTATACAATCCAAATATTGTGCGTTCCAGCGTTGGCTGTTTGTTTACCAATCAAATTGCAACTGGAACAACCGAAGAAATTATTGCTTTTTTAAAAGAAAAAAACATCAGTTTTTATTCGGCAACCTTACAAAATTCAACTTCATACCATACCCAAAACTTCACTGCTCCGACTGCTTTAGTTGTGGGTACAGAAGCAACTGGTTTATCTCAGAAATGGCGTGACGAAGCAACGCAGAACATCATTATTCCAATGCAGGGAGAAATCGACAGCATGAACGTTTCTGTCGCAGCCGCTATTTTAATTTTTGAAGCTAAAAGACAAAGGGGATTTTAGATTTTAGATTTTAGATTTTAGATTTTAGATTTTAGATTTTAGATTTTAGATTTTAGATTTTAGATTTATAAAAAATCGCTCTGCTCTTTTTTATTGGAATTTTGTTCCGTCACGACGCTTTGGATCGGGATAAAAAATTGAAATTTATTTTTAATCTAAGTCGCTTTTCAGCTACAAAAATCACGAAATTACACCTTCAAAAATCTGAAATTATAAGTCCAAAATCAACACTCCATTCCCTTGTGTATGTTCTAACTAATTCTTATTTTTAGTACTTGAACTATGCCGTTATGACAGAAATTGATATAGAAAAAGAAAACAAAGCTATTGCACAGGAATACAAGGAATTACTAAGAATTAGTTACCAGACTTTAAGCACAACTGATAAAAAATTAATTCGAAAAGCTTTTGATGTTGCTGTTGATGCTCACAAAGAACAAAGACGCAAATCTGGTGAAGCGTATATCTTTCATCCTATTGCAGTTGCAAAAATTGTAGCCTCAGAAATTGGTCTGGGCGCGACTTCTATTGCCGCAGCGTTACTGCACGATGTTGTTGAAGATACTCCTATTACAGTCGAAGATATCGAGCGTATGTTTAATCCTAAAGTGGCGCAGCTGGTTGAAGGTTTAACCAAAATCTCATTAGTTCAAAAAGATTTAAATGCATCAATGCAGGCGGAAAACTTCCGTAAAATGATCCTGACACTGAATGATGACGTCCGTGTAATTTTAATAAAGCTAGCCGATCGTCTTCATAATATGCAGACAATGGATTCGATGGCAGAATACAAGCAGACAAAAATCGCATCGGAAACATTATACATTTATGCGCCCCTTGCCCACCGTCTGGGACTTTATAACATTAAAAGCAAACTTGAAGATTTAGGTTTAAAATATACAGAACCCGCTGTTTATAATGATATTGTAAGCAAAATTAGAGAAACTAAAGAGCAGCAGGATGCGTATATAAACGACATTTCTGAAGTAATCAAAAAATCTCTTGATGCAGAAAACATTGATTATATTATAAAAGGGCGTCCAAAATCAATCTACTCGATCCGTAGAAAAATGCGTGCGCAAAACGTAAGTTTTGATGAAGTTTATGACAAATTTGCCCTGAGAATTGTATACAAAGCAGATCCGCATGATGAAAAGTTCATCGCTTGGAAAATTTATTCGATAGTAACTGATCATTACAGACCAAGCCCAAGCCGTTTACGTGACTGGATTTCATCTCCAAAATCAACCGGATATGAAGCGCTTCACATTACAGTTATGGGACCAAAAGGACGCTGGGTTGAAGTTCAGGTTCGAAGCGAGCGTATGGATGAAATTGCCGAAAAAGGTTACGCAGCGCATTACAAATATAAAAATGGCGCAACCGAAGAAAGCGGTCTTGATACCTGGCTGAATTTACTTCGTGAAGCGCTGGAAAACCCTGAAACTAATGCTGTAGACTTTGTTGAAGATTTTAAAATGAATTTATATTCAAAAGAAATCTTCGTTTTTACGCCAAAAGGAGAAATCAAATCACTGCCAAAAGGCGCAACATCTCTGGATTTTGCTTTCAGCATTCACTCTGAAATTGGAATTAAAACAAGAGGAACTCGCGTAAACGGGCGTCTTGTTCCTTTAAATCATGAATTAAAAAGCGGTGATCAGGTTGAAGTAATTACTTCTCCAAATCAAAAACCAACCGTAAACTGGCTGGAATATGTAACGACTTCGAGAGCAAAAAATAAAATTAAAAACGTTCTTAACGAGAACACCAAAAAAATTGGCGAGGAAGGAAAAGAATTACTTACCAGAAAACTAAAGCATTTAAAAATTACGCTTAACGAACAAGTAACAAACGAGTTAGTTAACTTTTTTAAATTAAAAACAAGTTTAGATTTATTTTACCGAGTTGGAATTGGCGCAATCGAAAATCAGCAGTTAAAAGATTACGCAGCACAAAAAAGCAATACGTTTATCAATTTCTTCAAAAATAAAATCAAAAGAAATAAAGATACAACTGCTGCAGAGGATATTCACAAACCAGTTATCAGCAGTAATTACGACATGCTGGTTTTTGGAACAGAGCATGACAAACTCGATTATAAACTTTCGCAATGCTGTAATCCAATTCCGGGTGATGATGTGTTTGGTTTCGTAACGATCAACGAAGGAATTAAAGTACATAAAAAAGACTGTCCAAATGCTATTGGAATGCAGTCTAACTATGCTTACCGAATTATGAGTGCTAAATGGATCGATTCTTCTCAGGAAGAATTTAAAGCCATTATCAATATTACAGGAATGGATGTTTTAGGACTTACCAATCAATTAACCCGTGTAATTTCGAATAATATGAGCGTTAATATTCAGAGTATTTCTTTGAGTACTGATGCCGGAATTTTTCACGGACAGGTTGCTGTTATTGTTCAAAACAATACCATTTTGAAAAAAATGATCAATGCCATTAAGAAAATTGACGGCGTTGATAAGGTTACAAGAGAGTACAGAACCTAACTTTTTAGGGAAACTATAAGAATTTTGTAACGAAACTTTAAACCCGAAACTTTTATTCATTAAAAATAAAAAATTATCTTTGCCGGATATGACACTTATTTCAACTGACAACACTAAGAATCAAGAAATTGTAAAAAATGTTTTTACATTGTATCTTGAACAAAAAGGGCATCGCAAAACTCCTGAGCGTTATGCTATACTTCAGGAAATTTACGATAGCGAGGAGCATTTTGATATAGAAAACCTATACATCAAAATGAAAAACAAAAACTATCGTGTGAGCAGGGCTACGCTTTACAACACGATCGAGTTATTGTTAGACTGCGCTTTGGTTAGAAAACATCAATTTGGACAAAATCAGGCTTACTACGAAAAATCATATTTTGATAAACAGCACGATCACATCATTATGACTGATTCGGGTGAAGTAATTGAATTTTGCGATCCAAGAATTCAAACCATCAAAAAGACTATCGAAGAAATTTTTGATATTGAAATCACAAATCATTCGCTTTATTTCTACGGAAATAAAAAACAAAACTCATAGTCTTTAAACAAAGACTTTTTCAAAAAATTAAAAAAAGAAAATTAACTACATAATCAGTAGGACAACTTAGATTGTCCCAACGCAAATTAAAACAGAATGACCGTAGATTTATTACTAGGATTACAATGGGGAGATGAAGGTAAAGGAAAAATTGTTGACGTTCTTACCTCAAACTATGATATTATTGCACGTTTCCAAGGTGGACCAAATGCAGGACATACATTAGAATTTGACGGAATTAAGCACGTATTAAGAACTATTCCTTCTGGAATTTTTCACAAAGATTCAGTAAATATCATCGGAAATGGAGTTGTAATTGATCCAGTAGTTTTTCAAAAAGAAATCGAAGGTTTAGAGAAATTCAACCTTGACATCAAAAAGAAATTAATTATTTCAAGAAAAGCGCATTTAATTTTACCAACTCACCGTTTGCTTGATGCAGCTTCTGAAGCTTCAAAAGGAAAAGCAAAAATTGGTTCTACTCTTAAAGGAATTGGACCAACTTACATGGACAAAACAGGCAGAAACGGTTTACGTGTTGGAGATATCGAATTAGAAGATTTTAAAGAGCGTTACAGATCATTGGCTGACAAACACGAAGCTATGATTGCTTTTTATGATGTAAACATTCAATACAACTTAGCTGAACTTGAAAAAGAGTTTTTTGAAGCTATTGAAGAATTAAAAAAATTAGATTTTATTGACAGTGAAGAATACATGCACCAGGCTCAAAAAGCAGGAAAGTCTATTCTTTGCGAAGGAGCTCAGGGATCATTGTTAGATGTTGATTTTGGAACTTATCCTTTCGTAACTTCATCAAACACTACTGCTGCAGGAGCTTGTACTGGTTTAGGAATTGCTCCTAACAAAATCAAAGAAGTTTACGGAATTTTCAAAGCTTACGTTACTCGTGTAGGAAGCGGACCTTTTCCAACTGAACTTTTTGATGAAGTTGGTGCTACAATGGCAAGAGTTGGTAACGAATTTGGTTCTGTAACAGGAAGACAAAGACGCTGCGGATGGTTAGACCTTGTTGCTTTAAAATATGCAGTTCAGGTTAACGGAGTTACGCAGTTAATGATGATGAAAGGTGATGTACTTTCTGGTTTTGAAACTTTAAAAGTTTGTACAGAGTACAACTACAAAGGACAAAACATTTCTCACTTTCCATACAACATCGAACCAGAAAATGTCACTCCGGTTTACAAAGAATTTAAAGGATGGAAACAAGATTTAACAGGCTTAACAACTTACGATCAACTGCCTGTTGAGCTAAAAGAATATATTGAGTTTATTGAAAAAGAAATCGAAGTGCCAATCAAAATTGTATCGGTTGGACCAGACAGAAAACAAACAATAACAAAATAATACATTTTAAACGCTCTGAAAATCAGGGCGTTTTTTTTTGAAACAATTTTCCAAATGAGAAAAAATCCAGAAATTGAAATAACAGACACCCAATTATTATCAGACAATTGGTATGTATTAAATAAAGTTACTTTTAACTATAAAAAAGAAAATGAAAAAACAGAATCCCATATTCGCGAAGTCTATGACCGCGGAAACGGCGCTGGAATATTACTATACAATACGGCTAAAAAGACCGTTATATTAACTAGACAATTTCGACTGCCAACATATCTTAACGGAAACAAAACCGGAATGATGATTGAGGTTTGCGCAGGACTTTTAGACAAAGACAATGCTGAACAGGCTATTATTCGCGAAACCGAAGAAGAAACAGGTTATCGCTTAAAAAAAGTCCAAAAAGTTATTGAAACTTACATGTCTCCGGGATCTGTAACAGAGATTTTATATTTGTTTGTGGGAGAATATGATGAAAACATGAAAGTAAGTTCTGGAGGCGGACTTGACGCTGAACAGGAAAACATCGAAGTTCTGGAATATACTTTTGATGAAGCTTATGCCATGATCGAATCTGGCGAGATTACTGATGCTAAAACTATTTTATTATTGCAGCATGCTAAAATAAAAGGGCTTATTTAGATTTTTTAAGTATTTTTAGATTCTAAAATTGTGTAAATACCCAGAAAAGCTTTGTCAAAGTTTGAAACTTTGACAAAGCTTTTTTTATTATTCCGCATCAAATAAATGTTATAGCCGTAAAATGAAAATCCAGCAAACAATTCTAAGAATTGTGTAAGGCAAATTAACCGGTATAGTTATAATTTTATTTTCATAAAAATACGACCTTATGAAAAAGTTATATTATACAGCAAACGTACTACTTATTCTAATGTTAGGATTAATGGTTTCATGTAAAAAAAGCGACACTATAACCCTGACTGACAATACAGAAAAAGCAAAACCAAAGAAAACAATTGAACATAAGAAACCAGAATCTAGTGTTTCTTATCAATTTACAAATGCTAAAGAATGGCTGAAAACCAATGAAGCCGACAGTACAAAAATGGATATTGTTTACGCAGTAAACAGAACCGATAAAGCAAATCTTAAAAAACTGGATTCGATTGTAATTCCTTCCGATTTTAGCGGAGATCTGGTTTACTATCTTTCATTTCCATTACATGTTACTGCTTTAGAAGACGTATCTAAAATTATCATTTTCTCTTATCCTACGCAGACTTTTGCTGCTTACGAAAATGGTGAATTGGTTCGTACAGGTCCAACAAATATGGGAAGAAAAAAAGACCCAACTCCAACAGGATTATTTTTTACGAATTGGAAGGCAGAAAAAACAACAAGTACATTTAACGACGAATGGGAATTAAAATGGAATTTTAATATCGAAAATAAACTTGGTGTTGGTTTTCATCAATATGAACTGCCAGGTTATCCAGCTTCGCATTCCTGTTTAAGATTACTCGAAAAAGATGCCAAATATCTATACAAATTTGCTGATGAATGGGTTCTAAAAGATAAGGAAAATGTAAAGGTAAAAGGAACTCCGGTTGTTGTTTTTGGAAGTTATGATTTTGACGGCCCAAAACCGTGGCTGCAGCTGGCATCTGATCCAAAAGCTTTGAGTATTTCTGAAAATGAAATCGAAAATGAAGTAAAACCATTTATTCAAAAGATTTTGGAAAATCAAAAACTTAGAGAAACAGAACAACAGACCGCTGCGCTCTAAAATAAAGACATTTCTTTTGAAACAAATTTAGTTTTATTTACTATTTTAGTTTGCAAATATAAACTGTCAATCTTTAATATTAAATGTCGAAAAAAATATTCCTATTGTTTTTACTATCAGGTTATTTCGCTGCAGCGCAAACTAAAAATAATCCTAAATTAGAAACTTATACCAGCCGAAAAGAGATCTATGAAATAAAATACAATCCCCAGCATTGGACAAAAAGTCCTCAAACAGAAACCTGGGATGTTGAGTTTCGAGATAAATACAATTTAATAAGTGCTTATTTTATTGAATACGATCATTTTATACCTGATAAAAAACTAAAAAGCACCATTGAAGAGCAATACAAAGAATTTGGGGAAATCAAAAACCTAAAAATTTACAAGAAAAAAGTAAATAGTATTGAAGTAAATTACTTTGAGTGTGAGTTAGATTACAATGATTATTTATATAAATACCAAGGTTTTATCTACAGTGGAAAAGGCGGTTCTATACAATTGCAGTATGGCGCTCAAGCAGAAGCCATTGAAAGAAATCAAAAGCTTATTGATGAATTGAATAATGGAATTTCAATTATCAATTAAAACAAAAAAGGCATAAGAAACTAAATCTTATGCCTTTTTTGATATTTGAAAAACTAAAAATTATCTAGAATAATTTGGAGCTTCTTTTGTAATAGTTACGTTATGCGGGTGACTTTCAGTGATTCCGCTTGACGTGATTCTAACAAAACGTCCTGTTTCCTGTAAAGTAGGAATATCTTTTGAACCACAGTACCCCATACCTGCACGAAGACCTCCAATAAACTGAAGCATGCTTTCGTTTAATTCTCCTTTGTAAGGAACACGTCCAACGATTCCTTCCGGAACTAATTTTTTAACATCGTCTTCAACATCTTGAAAATAACGGTCTTTAGAACCTGTCTGCATTGCCTCAACAGATCCCATTCCACGGTATGATTTGAATTTTCTTCCTTCAAAAATAATAGTTTCTCCAGGAGATTCTTTTGTTCCTGCTAATAATGAACCTAACATTACACAGTCAGCACCAGCAGCAATTGCTTTAGGAATATCTCCTGTATAACGAATCCCACCATCTGCAATAACCGGAACTCCAGTTCCTTTAATTGCTGCAGCAACTTCTAAAACCGCTGAAAATTGAGGAAAACCAACACCAGCAACAATACGTGTAGTACAGATTGAACCAGGTCCAATTCCAACTTTTACACCATCAGCACCGCTTTCTACTAAATATTTAGCAGCTTCCGGAGTTGCAATGTTTCCAACAATTACATCTATTTGAGGGAATTTTGATTTTACTTCTTTTAATACATTAACTACACCTTCAGTATGTCCGTGAGCTGTATCAATAATGATAGCATCTACTCCGGCAGCAACTAAAGCTTCAGCTCTTTGAACTGCATCTCCTGTAACGCCAATAGCAGCGGCAACTCTTAAACGACCAAATGAATCTTTGTTAGCGATTGGTTTTTGAGTCAGTTTTGTAATATCTCTAAACGTAATTAAACCAACTAATTCGTTTTGAGCATTTACAACTGGTAATTTTTCGATTTTATGACCTTGTAAAACTACTTCAGCCTGTTCTAATGAAGTTCCTTCGGCAACAGTAACTAAGTTTGAGCTTGTCATTACTTCAGCGATTGGTCTTGCTCCATTTTTTTCGAAACGTAAGTCACGATTGGTAACAATTCCTTTAAGGATTTTGTTTTCGTCAACAATTGGAATACCGCCAATTCCGAATTCTTTCATAGCGTTTTTAGCATCTGCAATAGTTGAATTTGTTGGTAATGTTACCGGATCGATAATCATTCCTGCCTCAGCACGCTTCACTTTTCTAACTTTCGCAGCTTGCTGCTCGATCGTCATGTTTTTATGTAAAACTCCAATTCCGCCTTCTTGTGCCATAGCAATTGCCATTGCACTTTCGGTCACTGTATCCATAGCAGCAGATACAATTGGAACGTTTAATGTTATGTTTCTTGAGAATTTTGATTTGATACTCACTTCGCGGGGAAGCACATTCGAGTAGTTAGGTACTAATAATACATCGTCGTAAGTTAAACCTTCGCCGATAATCTTGGAGTTGTGTGCTATCATGGTGCAATTTCTAGTTGAATTGCGTGCAAATATAGTGAATAAATTGCTAACTTGAATACTAACTTATTCATAAATTTAACTTTACAGGAAAATACTTATGATTTAGATTTGAAAAACTAAATTTCAAATTCCAAAAGAAAAACGAAAAATGACGTCTTTTTTTGGAATTTGAGAACTAGGCTTCCAATGCAAAAATTGGAATTTTATTTTTTAGAATCCTGGATAATAAAGTTGAAACCAAATTGAAAGGCAATGCTATTTGCTTTTGAAACATCTGTATATTCGAAAATATTATCTGCTAAAGCATAAATATTAAATTTCCCAATAGTTCCTGAAACTCCTAAGCCAACGTTTGTTTTAGAATACGGATCGATTGTATAAGTGGCTTTTACATCTAGTTTTTCTAAAATACTTCTTTTGTAAAAAGCAGTCAAAGCCAGATAAGGATCATTTGTAGGCATTGTCATTACAAACAATTGTGCCCCCGCAGCATTTAAATACCTTCTTTGATCCGGAACTTTGCAATTACACTCGCCATCATATCTTGATTCACCAAAAGAATACTGAATAGAAGAATTAAACTTCACCGGACGCCATGTGGTGTATTTATCGTACAGTTTTTCCTCTGGTATAGCTTCTTTAAAATCGTCAAAAATATCTTTCGGTTCATTTACAGCGCTAAAAATTGGATTTACTCCATCGTACTGATACATTCCCTTGTATCGTCTGGTTTCTACATCTTTTGATTGTCTTATAAACCCAACATCTAATATACTGGCTGTAAACTGCAGATTGTCTTTAAAATAATAGGTCAGTCCGGCATCAAACCCTAAACCAAGACTTCCGTTAAAAAAAGTATTGTGTGCTATATCACTTGGAATACTTCCTTCGTATTCGTCTTTTCTAAATTTTGCAATTCCGGCCGTTTTAAGTTCTAAGTTAGAATCAATTATCTGCGTATACATGTTGGTTCCAGTACCTTCACCTGTATATATGTATCCTGAATTTTTGGTTGAAGTAGCATTGGCACCGCTTGAATAAATTTTAGCACGTCCTCCTAAAACAAGTTTCTCATTAAGTTTTTTATGAAATCCAACATGAAAAACGGAAAGCACCTCTGCACGAACATTTAAATCGCCCAAATTGAATGATTTTCCAATATAATCACGGTTTCCGTCTACTGCCAAAATAGCGAGATCTTTTGGAAAATACATTAAAAAATCAAATTCCTGATATACTCCAAATGAAATATAAGACTGACTCTCTCTTCCTCCTACTCTAAATCCGCCCGAAAAAATTTCTAACTGCTGGTTGACTTGTGTTTTATCATTTGATGCTGATTTATTGATAATGTTTCGGACTTTATCATTAAAATCTACACCATTATTGGCAAACAAATCATAAGCTGAAAAACTGCTTGAACCTGCATTTACAGAAACTCCGGACAAAAGCGGAACACCAAAATAATATTTATAAGAAACATCAGCACCCGGATTTACAAGTGACGACTGCGGAATTGACGTAAAATTGTACAGAATTTGTTTATTTTGAGCAAAACAAGAAAACTGCACTATTAGTACTAAAATTAAAAGTGCTTTTCTCATTCGATTCTCATATAAGCGGTTGCACCTGATTTTAATTTTAAATTGCCTGATATGTCACCAGTTCCGGGTTCAACTGTTATAACAAAACCTACTTTTACGGTTTGTTTCAACATCGCCAGCCTGTCGCCTTCAAAAACTTCGGTTGGATATTTTATAATATTTACAGTGCCGTTGTACTGCGGAACATTCAAGGTAATAGTTTCCTTTGGCTGATCGTTTGCATCAATAAACGTTATTTCAACCTTAAGCGCTCTGTTAAAAGTATTTTCTATTTCGAAATTGAGCTCAGCCTTGATTAGATTATCATTTAAAAACTTATTTTTAAAAACATCAAAACCTTCAACATCAGGAGGCAGGACATGCCCGGTTCCATCATCTTCAATCTGATCAGCTGCAATATTAAAATGCGCCACATTTGCTACAAATACGGGTTCTATTTTAAAATCATTTACCTGATCAAAATTTAAATCGCTGGAACAAGACAGAAAAAGAACTGCAGTACATAATATTACTGAGATTCTTTGTATGAGATTTCGTTTCATTTTAATTTTATTAGAATACATAAAAACGCATTTTATTGTCAGATATTACTTATTTTAATAAAATATTTTTAATAAAACTTTTAAGATATATTTTGAAACTTTAAAAAGTGCATTATTCTCATTTATTTTGAAATTATGCTGGAGTTTAATACCTCTTCTAAATTGCCAATTTTCAACAAATCTTTAATTGTTTTTTCAATACAATCTCTAGTTAATTCCTTTACAAATAAATCTGGCGGAATTAAATACAATCCCCTTAAATTTTCACCAGAGACGACATCATACTCAGTTGCAGTTTTAAGAAAATCATAGGTCCATATATTTATTCCATATTTTCTTCCATCATTCAATTCGACAAGTATGTTACAAAAATCATCATTTACATTCCAATTATCAGGATTAACTTCCTCAAATTCCAGCCATAATTTAAAACCTTTCATAACATTTAGTTGTCAGCATTATTTTTTAATGAAACTTTCCAAATAATTTAGATGCTTCATTATAAGCACTTTCAAAACTTAAAGAATTAAGTCCTGTTATTTTTTTATTTGCAGTAAAATAAGAAACCAATTTTTCAGTCGGCATATTTCCTGTTAGTTTGTCTGTCGCCATAGGACAGCCTCCAAACCCCTGAATTGCACCGTCAAAACGGGTACATCCGGCTTTTGATGCAGCATCGATTTTTTCAAACCAGCTGTCAGGCGTTGTATGCAGATGCGCACCAAACTCGATTTCGGGATATTTCGGAATCAAATTCGAAAATAAATACGTAATAACATCTGGAGTAGAACTTCCCACAGTATCTGAAAGCGATAAAATTTTCACGCCCATTCCTGCCAGTTTCTCAGTCCATTCTGCCACAATTTCAACATTCCACGGGTCACCATACGGATTCCCGAAACCCATTGAAAGATAGGTTACAACTTCTTTATTTTTTTTATCGGCGATTTCCAGAATTTCTTCAAGAGTAATTAAAGATTCGGCGATCGTTTTATGTGTATTACGCATCTGAAAATTTTCAGATATCGAAAAAGGAAACCCTAAATACTGAATGGCATCATATCCAGAAGCCAGAGCTGCACCTTGTGTATTGGCAATTATCGAAAGAAGCTTACTGCTTGTTTGAGATAAATCTAATTCTGCAAGAACCTCAGCCGTATCCTGCATTTGCGGAATTGCTTTTGGAGATACAAAACTCCCAAAATCGATCGTGTCAAAACCTACACGAAGCAGCGCTTGTATGTAAGTTACTTTATTTTTGGTTGGAATAAAAGTTTTGATACCCTGCATGGCATCTCTTGGACATTCTATAATCTTGATCTCTTTATTCAAAGCTTATTCTTTAGTACATGCTAAGTTAGTTCCTTTTTTAAAGATAAAAAAGATAATTTTTTCTTATCAAAGTTATTACACAATATTGTAATCTTTAATTTTATTACATAAAAAAGTAATAATTAATAATATTACCAAAAAATGTAATATTTAAAAACATTCCTTATATTTGTAATAGAAATTGTATACTATTTTACTTATATTTGAAGTTATGACTAGTGTAATTACAGGCGATATAATCGATTCGAGAAAAAACGAATCACAGCATTGGGTAGAAGATTTAAAAAAGATCTTGTCTCCAATTGGCAAAACACCAGTTCAATGGGAAGTTTACAGAGGGGACGAATTTCAAATTGAAATTGAAAATCCTGAAGATGCTTTCTTGACTGCTGTTTTAATTAAAGCACATTTGAGAGCCATAAAATCTGATGCGCGAATGAGTATTGGTTTTGGAAATAAAACGCATTGTGCTGCTAAAATTTCCGAAAGTAACGGAACCGCTTTTATCAATTCTGGAGAACTTTTTGAAACTTTAAAAAAACAAAAAGTAACTTTAGCGATGCGTACGGGTGATACTGTTTTTGATGAAAAATTGAATTTAATGATTCAGCTGGCTTTGACTTTTATGGACAGCTGGCTTGTACAATCGGCTGAGTTTGTTGCAAAAGCAATAGAAAACCCAACACTTTCGCAGGAAGAATTGGGGCAGATATTAGGCATTAATCAAGCTGCAGTAAGCAGAAGACAAAAACGAGCTCAGTTTGATTTGGTCATGAATTTAGATCGATATTTTAAAACACAAATAAAACAACTTACAGCCTCATGATTTTATTCGTAAAACTGTTTTTAGGACATTTATTAGGCGATTTTATCTGGCAGCCCAATTCCTGGGTAGCCGATAAAGAGATTAAAAAACATAAAAGTATTTACTTATATGTTCACATTTTTCTTCATGGAATCCTGGCCGCAATTTTGGCTGGAGAAATCAGTTTTATTCCTTATGCAGTTTTAATTGCTGTTACACACGGTATCATCGATTTAATCAAATTAAATTTTCAGAAAAAGAAAAATAAACGCACCTGGTTTGTTGCAGACCAAATTGCGCATATTTTAATTTTAATTGGTGTTGTGTTTTTATACGAAAACAAAACGGTTCCTAATTTCTGGACGAATAATGAATTCTGGATTTTTTTAACCGGGATTTTACTGCTTACTAAACCAGCATCCATTTTTATCAAAACGATAATTTCGATCTGGGCTCCAGAAAGTAAAATCGACAATCAGGACAATTCATTAATTGCGGCCGGAAATTATATTGGTATTCTGGAACGTTTATTTGTTTTCGGATTTATCCTAACTAATCATTTTGAAGCCATCGGATTCCTTTTAGCAGCCAAATCTATTTTTAGGTTTGGAGATTTAAAAGAAGCCAAAGACCGAAAACTAACCGAATATGTTTTAATTGGTACTTTAATCAGTTTTGGAGCCGCAATTCTCGCCGGATTAATCGTTCAGGCACTTCTTTTACAACTGCCCTAAAACTTTTTTGTTGATTGCTTTTATCAACGCTGGTCCTTCGTAAATAAATCCTGTGTACAATTGTACTAAACTTGCTCCTGCATTTAGTTTTTCAATCGCATCGTCGGCAGAATGAATTCCTCCTACCCCAATAATTGGGAATGCTTTGTTGCTTTTTTCTGAAAGAAAACGAATTACTTCTGTAGAGCGTTTTGTTAATGGTTTTCCAGATAAACCTCCCGTTTCAGATTGATTTGAAGATTGTAAACCTTCTCTCGAAATTGTAGTATTGGTTGCAATTACACCTGCAATCTGCGTTGTTTTTACAATATCAATGATATCTAACAATTGCTCATCTGTAAGGTCTGGGGCAATTTTTAGAAGAATTGGTTTTACTTTTTGAGTACTTGTTTTTTGTTTTTCAACATTTCTGTTCTGCAAAGTCTGCAATAAAGCAGTTAGAGGTTCTTTATCCTGTAATGCTCTCAAATTTGGAGTATTTGGCGAACTTACATTCACAACAAAATAATCAACATGATTGTATAAAGCGTCAAAACAAATGATGTAATCTTTAACAGCATCTTCGTTGTCGGTTACTTTGTTCTTTCCGATATTTCCTCCAATTAAAACTCCCGAATTTTTCTTCAAACGTTCTACTGCTTCGAGAACTCCGCCGTTATTAAACCCCATTCGGTTAATAATTGCCTGATCTTCTTTTAAGCGAAACAAACGTTTTTTAGGATTTCCTTCCTGACCAACCGGAGTTACGGTTCCAATTTCTATAAAACCGAAACCAAAATCTGAAAGCTCTTTATACAGTTTAGCATCTTTATCAAATCCTGCTGCAAGCCCAACCGGATTTTTAAATTTAATACCAAAAACTTCTCTTTCTAAACGGCTGTCTTTTACTTCATAAATTGATCTTATAATCGACGAAACTCCAGGGATTTTTGAAATGAATTTTACAAATGAAAAAGTAAAGTAATGCACTTCTTCAGGATCAAACCAAAAAAGTATCGGACGAATTATCAATTTATACATAAGAGTTGTGTTGTTGTTATTTTGGCTGCAAATTTAAATATTATAGTTTAAAAAGGTGCTTTTTTAGAAAAAACAAATAAATAAGAGGTTGCAAGTTATAAAATGAAACAACTTCAAGGCTTTCATTCTCCTTCTCTGGATTTTTTATTATTTAATTTTGAAGCAATTACAAAAAATATTGCTGCAATTTTTTATTTCAAAAATTAGAAATTATGCAAAATGAAAGGAAAGCAGATACCCGAATTCATCTTAAAAAAACAGCTTTTCTGGTAACAATATTTTGTTTAGCCGGTTATACCAAAATTTCAGCTCAGGAAAGTGTAGAAAAAAACTTTAGTCCGCATCATCAAATAGGCATTTCAATAAATCATGTTCATGTTTTTGAAGGCAGAGATGATGAAGGAAATCGTGAAGTATTAAGCCTGCCAGCATGGGGAATTGATTATACGTTTCAGTTTCATGAAAAATGGGCTGTTGGACTTCATACTGATTTCGTAATCGAAAAATTTAAAGTTGAGAAAGTTTATGCAAATGATGAAGATAAAGAAACTGTAGAACGCAGCTACCCTGTTGCCCCTGCTTTAATGGGAATTTATAAACCTAATGAACATTGGAGTTTTCTTTTAGGATTTGGAGGCGAATTTGCAAAAGAAGACAATTTTTTCCTGACGAGAGCGGGTATAGAATACGGTTATCAACTTCCTAAAAAATGGGAGATTTTTGGAACATTCAGCTATGATCTAAAATGGAATGCTTATGACAGCTGGGGAATTGGATTAGGAATTGCAAAAAACTTTGGAGGAAAATAAATTTTATACAACCCTATTGAACTTATGTACAACGCAGAAAAAACAAATCGTATTTCGAAAAATCTGGTTTTAGTTTTTATTTTATTAATTGGTTTTAGAGGATTGTCTCAGCAAGAAAAAGACACAACTAAACTCATGAATGTTCGATATGGCAGTAAAGGAATCGAATTGCAGACCAAAGACAATAAATTTCTTTTTCAATTGCAAAGCCGATTACAATTTCGTTTTTCTACTCCTTATGATACAGACCCTTTAACTTATGATGATTACAGTCAGGATGCCAAAACTACTTTTAAAATAAATCGAGCCAGACTAAAAGTTGGCGGTCATGCATTTGAACCCTGGCTAAAATATTATTGGGAATACGAATTAAGTCAGTCCAATTTGCTTGATTTTAGAATAATGATTGAAAAATGGGATTGGCTGAGCTTTAAAGTCGGACAATGGAAAACAGAATTTACGCGCGAACGTTTTATAAGCAGCGGCGAACAACAAATGGTAGAACGGTCTCTTATTAACCGTCCTTTTACAGTTGATAGAGAATTAGGAGTTGAAGTCTACGGTCATTTAAAAGGAACTGGTATTGCCGATTTTAATTATTGGTTTGCAGCCTTAACCGGAACTGGACGAGGCAGTACTTCTAACGACGATAATCATCTTATGTATTTTGGAAGAGCACAATGGAATTTCTTAGGTCGGTTTCTGGATTTTGAAGGCTGTGATTTAGAATTTCACGAAAAACCCACTCCTATTATTGCCTTTTCTGCCATAACTAACCGAAGTCCGTATACTCGTTTTTCGCAAGCTGGCGGTGGTTCTCTCGACGGATTTGAAAATGGTTTACCGGGTCAGTACAGAGTGAATCAATGGAATCTTGAAACCGCTTTTATGTATCGTGGTTTTTCCTGGCAGAGCGAATGGCATACCAAAGAAATTATCGATAAATACAATAATAATGATATGACTGTTATGAAAGGCTATTACGTTCAGGCAGGGTATTTTTTTCATAATGTTTTTGAATGGTGGCCCAAACATTTGGAAATGGCAGCGAGACACGCCGCATACAGACCTGATTATTCCATAAGGCAAAATAGACAAGACGAATCTACATTAGCCTTTAACTGGTTCTTTAAAGGTCACAAAAACAAACTCACCTCTGAGGTAAGTTATTTTAGTTTTCAGGACAAGACACTTCCTTTAGAACAAGGCTGGCGATTTAGAATACAATGGGATATTTCATTATAAAATTCTTACTTCTTTTTCAAATACAAATTCATTTTTTTAATAACTTTATACGACATAAAACACTGAAAATGAAAAACATAAGCAAAACAATAAAAAAAGCAGCAATTGTTTGTCTGTCCGGATCGTTTTTTTTGATTTCTATTGACAGCCTTGCACAACGTCGTGTTGGAGGCGGCGGAGGCGGTGTTCACAGACCTAGTGGCGGCGCTCACACAAGACCTGCTGCAACAAGGCCGGCCAATCAATCACGTCCGGCAACAAGACCTGCAGCGACAAGACCAGGATCTAACGGATCTGGAACAAAAGTTACAAGGCCCGCAAATGCATCAAACACAAAAATTAATAACAGAAACAATTCAGGTAACCGAAATTCTGACAACATTAGAAACTCTGGCAACCGAAATACCAACATAAGCGGCAACACAGTTAACAGAAACAGAAACAATGTAAATATTAACGTTAATAACAGTGTTCATGTTCGTAACAATCGTAACACAATTGTGAGACCAGGACCTAGACCTTATGCACGTCCGCCTTATGTATACGGAGGTTACAGATACAATTGCTATCATCCTTATTTCCCACGTCCTTATGTTCCTTTTTATTGGGGTCCCGTTTGGCATCCGTGGGGCTTCTTTGTAGCCACATTAGCAGTCACAGCAATTGTGGTTAGTGTAGAAAGCACGCAGTATCATTATGATCAGGGAGTTTGGTACACCTCGACAAACGGAGGTTATACAGCTGTTCCCGCACCTGTTGGCGGTACAGTAAATAATATTCCAAGCGGTGCTGAAACGGTCAATACAGGAACCGTTAATAACTATTACTACGGAGGAACGTATTATGAAAAAGATGGAGAAAAATATACAGTAGTAGCACCAACAGCCGGAACTATAGTTGAAAACCTGCCAGAAGGAGGTGAAGAAGTTACTATTGGTGATGCTAAATATGTAAAATTTGGAGAAACCTATTATCAACCCGTAAAAATTGACGGGAAAGATAAATATGAAGTAGTTCAAGTTGAAAAAGAGTAGATTAATTTTATTAATTCTATAAAATTACTATACTATTAAAAGTTATTTTTATAATTTTACCCATCTATTTGACAACCATACCATCAGACCAAAACTATTAACCATGAAAAATAAAACCTTTTGGATTTTCGCATTTCTGACCATCTTTATAATTTCCATTACTTATGGTGTAACTAAATTAATTTCACCTAAAGAAAAAGTAAAAGAAAAAGTAAAAGAAACAGCTTTAGAATGTCACGAAACACCAAATACTTCAGAACCATCGGCATTTAAACCTACCATCGAAAACAAAAACAAACCTTCAGGCAAAGCTCCGGAAGGCATGGTTTGGATTCCCGGAGGAGAATTCTCTATGGGAAGTAATGTTGAAGATGAAAGTTTATGCAGTATAAAAGGGGTTACAAAAGACGCTGCTCCTATTCATCGTGTTTATGTTGACGGATATTATATGGACAAAACTGAAGTTACAAACGAAGAATTTGAAAAATTTGTAAAAGCGACAGGTTATGTTACGGTAGCTGAACAGAAACCAACTAAAGAAGAGTTTCCTACAGCTAATGAAGAAGATTTAATTACAGGTTCAGTGGTTTTTACTCCCACTCCTTCAGCAGTTAATTTAAATAATTTTCTGCAGTGGTGGCGTTACGAACCGGGTGCTGACTGGAAACATCCGGAAGGTCCGCAGAGCAATATTAAAGGAAAAGAAAAATATCCTGTTGTACATGTTGTATATGAAGATGCTGCTGCTTATGCTAAATGGGCAGGAAAAAGACTTCCAACTGAAGCAGAATGGGAATTTGCTGCACGCGGCGGAAAAACAGGAAACTTATATGCATGGGGAAATGATTTAAAACCAAAGGGAAAATTTCAGGCCAATATTTATCAAGGTCATTTTCCAATAAAAGATGGTGATACCGGCGAGGATGGTTTTAAAGGAATAGCTCCAACCGCACAATTTGCACCAAATGCGTATGGTTTATACGATATGGCCGGAAATGTATGGGAATGGGTGAATGACTGGTACAGTGTAGATTATTACAAATCATTAGCAGAAAGCGGTAAAACAGTCAAAAATCCGCAGGGACCAAATGCCTACTATGATCCTAATGACCCAACTGAAATAAAACGTGTGCATCGCGGCGGTTCTTTTTTATGTACTGACCAGTACTGTACACGCTATATGGTTGGAACAAGAGGAAAAGGAGAAATCAGATCTGCTGCTAACCATGTTGGCTTTAGATGTGTAAAGAGTATTTAAACTAAAAAAAACAGTACGATAAAAGGATTCTAAACAGAATCCTTTTTCTATTTTTTGAAGGCAGACAGCAAAATATACCTCCTGAAAAAAATGTTTATATTTGCTAAAAATAAAAAGAAATGCAACATATCATAGATCGTTTTATCAGTTATGTAACAATTGATACTGAATCAGATCCGAATTCGAAAACAACACCAAGTACAGAAAAACAATGGAATCTTGCCAATAAGTTAGTTGAAGAACTAAAAGCAATTGGATTAACAGATGTTACTATAGACGACAAAGCTTACATCATGGCAACCCTGCCAAGCAATGTCGATCACGAAGTGCCTACAATTGGTTTTGTTTCTCATTTTGATACTTCACCAGATTTCAGCGGTGCCAATGTAAAGCCTCAAATAGTAGAGAATTACGACGGAAAAGATATTGTTTTAAATGCTGAAAAAAACATCATTTTATCTCCAGATTACTTTAAAGATTTATTACAATATAAAGGACAGACGATTATTACAACTGACGGAACTACCTTGTTAGGTGCCGATGATAAAGCCGGAATTACTGAAATTGTTTCGGCAATGGAATATTTAATTCAGCATCCGGAAATAAAGCATGGAAAAATCAGGATTGGTTTTACGCCAGATGAAGAAATCGGTCGCGGCGCACATCATTTTGATGTTGAAAAATTTGGTGCTCAATGGGCTTATACTATGGACGGAAGCCAGATTGGCGAATTAGAATATGAAAACTTTAATGCTGCCGGAGCGAAAATTACTTTTAAAGGAAAAAGTGTTCATCCTGGTTATGCAAAAGGTAAAATGATTAATTCTATGCTTTTGGCCAATGAGTTTATCAACGAACTTCCAAAAGGAGAAACACCTCAGGAAACTAAAGGTTACGAAGGATTTTTTCACGTTCACCATTTAACAGGAAGTATTGAAGAAACTGTTTTAGAATTGATTATTCGTGATCACAACAAAAAGAAATTCGAAAAACGTAAAGAGCTGATTGAGAAAATTGCGAAAAAATTCAATAAAAAATTCGCAAAGAAATTTGGCGAAGATATTGTTATTACCGAAATAAGAGACCAATATTACAATATGAAGGAAAAAGTTCTTCCGGTAAAACATATTGTGGATATCGCTGAAAAAGCGATGCGCGAATTAAACATCAAACCTATCATAAAACCAATTCGCGGCGGAACAGACGGTTCTCAGTTGTCTTTTATGGGGTTACCTTGTCCGAATATTTTTGCGGGCGGGCATAATTTCCACGGAAAATACGAATATGTTCCTGCAGAAAGCATTCAAAAAGCAACTGATGTAATTGTAAAAATTGCAGAATTAACAGCAGTTCCCGGAATTTTTGATACACCTGAAAAACCTAAAAGAACAAGATAAAGTGGAAACGAATTCTGATAAAAAACACGTTTGGGATAAAGTCAATCAATGGGAAGAAGAACTTCTTTTTCTAAAAGCAATCATTGACAAAACTGAACTGGTCGAAACCATAAAATGGGGAGGTCCAATTTATGTTTACAACAAAAAAAATGTTATCGGAATTGGAGGTTTTAAAAATTATTTTGCAATTTGGTTTATAAATGGTGTATTTCTGAAAGATGAAAAAAAGAGACTGATAAATGCTCAGGAAGACAAAACAAAATCGATGCGTCAATGGCGTTTTACTTCAAAAGAAGAAGTAAACGAAAAAGAAGTTCTTGAGTATATTTTAGAAGCAATTGAAAATGAAAAAGAAGGAAAAGTCATAAAACCTTCAAAAAAAGAAACCATTGTTTCAGAACTTCTTGAAAAAGAAATGCTTCAAAACCCGGCTTTAAAAGATGCTTTTGAAAAATTTACTCCTTATAAACAATACGAGTTTCTGGAATATATTGAAAGTGCAAAACAGGAAAAAACAAAACTCGCGAGAATTGAAAAAGTAATTCCGATGATTTTAGGGAATATTGGATTAAACGACAAATACAGATAGTTAAATTCCAAATTACAAGCTATACGAGACCTTTGTCAAAGTTAAAACTTTGATAAAGGTCTTTTTTTTAGCGTAAAGTAATGTCATTGCGAGGAACGAAGCAATCTCATGATACTCTATTACGCATGCTTATGTTAGTGCGATTGCTTCGTTCCTGGCAATGACATTACATACGTTCCGCTTAAACAAAAAAAATCCCAAACTCCTTTTTGGAATTTGGGATTTTTAAAATATTGTAATTTAAAATTAAGCTTTCTTATTCAAAGCTGCGCTCAATTCTAAAGAAATAGCTGAACGCTCTAATTTTAATTTTCCTGACATAGTTTCGATTACTACAGTAGTTTCTGCCAATTCAGCAATTTTACCGTGAAATCCGCTTTTTGTTACTATTTTGTCACCTACTTTCAGGCTGCTTTCAAATTCTTTTTCGTTTTTAGCTCTTTTTTGCTGTGGTCTGATCATAAAGAAATAGATTACCACAAACATTAAAAGGAACGGTGCAAATTGACTTAATTGTCCCATAATTAAATTCTGTTTTTGATTTATATTAATATTTTCTTTTTGGAATTTTCTATTCTAAAACTGGAATTTCTTCTAAAATTACATTAACCCTCTTCCCACTTTCACCATTTTTTTACTGGCTTCAAGTTCTTTTACAAGATTATCTAAAATTCCGTTGATAAAAATACTGCTTTTTGGCGTAGAATACTCTTTTGCAATTTCTAAATATTCGTTAAGAGTTACTTTTACAGGAATCGAAGGGAATTTTAAGAATTCGCAAATTGCCATTTTCAGGATAATTGTATCAATTTCAGCAATCCTTTCACTGTCCCAATTTGGGGTTTTATCGTCGTATTCTTTTGCTAAAACAGCCTCGTTTAAAACAGTTCTTCTAAATAAATCTTTTGCAAAATCTTTATCCTCAACATCCTTATACAATTTAGGAACTCTAAATTCGTCTGGATTATCAGTTTTAATTGCTTTTAACTGCTTAATAATATGCGTATTTACAACCGGAATATCATCAACCCAAGTTAATTTATCATCCTCTAAATACTCATATAATTTATCATTTGGAACAATAACTTCAGCAAATAAATCAGCAATAAACTGTTTGTCTTCTTCAAAAGTATTGACATTATTGCTCATATACTTTTTGTAAATATCACTTGCTTTAATATCATTTAAAAGCAAAATAATATAATCATCATTTAATGACCAGTTGTTGATTTTACGGTTTTCTAAAGCAATGCTAAGGGAATTACTTTCCGCAAGAAGCTGAAAGATTTTGTTTTTAACGAACTTTTCGTTCGGATTACGTTCTGCTGGAGTTGCAAGATGTTTTTTGCTTGATAGATGTAAAAAAACTGATTCTTTTTTGCATATTTCAATCAATGAAGAAAGCATTATCAGATATAAGTCCTGAATATTATCAATACTGTAGAAAAGAAATTTTTCTTCTTTTTCCATATTATCAGAACCGCTTTGATGCATTGCATAAATGGACTGCATTACTTTAATGCGTATGTGTCTTCTATTTACCACCTCGTAAGAACATTTAAAAATTAGTCTGCAAAATTAGGAATTTCAATCCTGATATTAAAATTAATTCGTAAAAAAGTCGTGCTTTTGGATTAGAGTTTGCAGTCGCAGTCACCGTTTATAGTATTATATTAGGAATCAGATAAAAAAAGTATCTGTTTACAGCAGTAAAGAATTGCATAAAAAAAGTCCCAGTCACAATTTTCAAAATCTGAAAACTCTGACTGAGACTGTAAACTAATACTAAAAAACTCTAAAAATTATTTCTTAGCGTTTTCGATTTTTCTTGCATCAATACGATTTTGAGCAATTGTAAGTGCTGCTTTATGAGTTGTGATTCCGTTTTTAGCAGCGTAATCGATAATTTCTAAAGTTGTATTATAGATATTTTCTGTTTTAGCCATGATCTCAGCTTTGCCATAATGCTCTAATTCAGCATAAACATTGATGATTCCACCAGCATTAATTAAGAAATCCGGAGCGTATAAAATTCCTCTTTCTTGTAATCTTGCACCGTGAACATTTTCATCAGCTAACTGGTTGTTTGCCGCTCCGGCAATAACTTTAGCTTTAATTTTATCTACTGTATTGTCGTTAATTGTTGCTCCCATTGCACATGGCGCATAGATATCTACATCGGCAGTATACAAATCTTCACCTGTATAAATAGTGGCATTGTATTTTGAAGCTGCCTGGTATAATTTTTCTTCGTTGATATCAGTAATTGTAACTATCGCTCCTTCTTTAGTTAAATAATCAACCAAAGTTTCACCTACATGGCCAATTCCCTGAACCAAAACTTTTTTACCTTCCAGAACATCAGAACCAAACTGACTTTTAGCAGCAGCTTTCATTCCTAAATAAACTCCGTAAGCTGTTACAGGAGAAGGATTTCCAGAACCGCCTCTTTCTTCAGAGATTCCGGTAACATAAGGCGTTACATCTCTTACAGTGTCCATGTCTTTAGTTTCCATTCCAACATCTTCAGCTGTAATATATCTTCCGCTCAAAGAGTGTACAAATTCACCAAACTTACGCATTAATTCAGGCGTTTTTTGCGTTTTTGCATCTCCAATAATAACCGCTTTTCCACCGCCAATATTCAGACCGGTAATAGCTGATTTATAAGTCATACCTCTGGAAAGACGCAAAACATCGTTTAATGCTTCCCACTCGGTATTATAATTCCACATTCTTGTGCCTCCTAAGGCTGGTCCCATAACAGAATTATGAATACCAATAATTGCTTTTAAACCTGTATCTTTGTCATTACAAAATACAATTTGTTCGTGATCATCAAAAGATAACTGACCAAAAACAGGGTCCATTTTTTGAAGTTCCTTTCCAGTTGCGAAAGCTGCATTCATAGTGTTAGTTTTAATTTGTTTAAAAATTATGAATTCGTCAAAAAGACAATCCAAACATAAACAAAAAATACACATGTGCTAATTTTTTATCCATAAAATAACAATTTTACAATATAATTGTTTTGATTAAATTGCATTTTATTATAATTTTATTTAATAATAATTCATAATTCCCAATCAATTCAATATCGAATTTCTTAAAAAAATGAAAGAATTAAGCTATTTAAACAAATATTTCATCAAATATAAATACAGTTTTTCCTTAGGTATTTTAATCACCATAATCGCACAAATATTCTTTTTATTTACCCCAAAACTGGTGAGTCAGTCTTTTGATGTAATTGAGAAGTTTCTCAAATTATCAGAAACCGATAAAAAATCTTCTATAATAACAAACTTTTACGAGCAGGAACTAATTCATAACATCCTCTTAATTGTAGGAAGTGCTATTATTGGAGGTTTCCTTACTTTTTTAATGAGACAAACCTTAATAGTAATGTCACGCCATATAGAATTTGATTTAAAAAATGAAGTTTTCAAGCAATACGAAAATCTTTCACAGAATTTCTACAAGCAAAATCGTACCGGAGATTTAATGAACCGTATAAGCGAAGACGTATCAAAAGTCCGCATGTACGTTGGTCCTGCCGTAATGTACACTATAAATACAGTTATTCGGTTTGCTATTGTTATACTATATATGTATAATGTTTCGCCGCTGCTTACCTTATATACTATTCTGCCGCTGCCAATTTTATCTTATTGTATCTTCAAACTAAGTTCAGAAATCAATAAGCGAAGCACTACATTTCAGCAATATCTTTCAAAAGTTTCAAGCTTTACTCAGGAAATATTTTCAGGAATTAGAGTAATCAAAGCGTATTCATTAGAAAATCAGCACCAAAACAATATGATTGAACTTTCAGACGAAAGCAAACGCAAAAGTTTAGATCTTGCTAAAGTGCAATCGCTGTTTGGTCCTTTAATGATTGCCCTTATTGGAATCAGTAATTTGGTGGTAATTTATTTTGGAGGTGTTATGTACATTAACGGAACTATTCCGAATATAGGTACTATTGCCGAATTTATCTTATATGTTAACATGCTGACCTGGCCCGTTGCATCGCTTGGATGGGTTTCATCTATGGTTCAGGAAGCAGAAGCTTCTCAGAAACGATTAAATGAATTTTTGAAGATTGAACCAGAAATCAAAAACAACAATCCAAATTCATCAGATATTCAGGGCGAGATTGCTTTTGAAAATATTAATTATACTTATGAAGATACTAATATTGAAGCTTTAAAAGAAGTTTCATTTACCGTAAAAAAAGGAGAAACCCTTGCCATTTTAGGAAAAACAGGTTCTGGAAAATCAACAATATTGTCTTTGATTTCCCGTTTGTATGATGTTACCAGCGGAAAAATAACAATTGACGGAAATGAGATCAGTACTTTAAACCTAAATGACTTAAGAAACAGCATAGGAATTGTGCCTCAGGATGCCTTTTTGTTTTCGGACACGATTAAAAATAACATCAAATTCGGAAATCAAAATGCGACTGATGAAGAAGTTATCGATGCTGCCAAAAATGCTGTAGTTCACGATAATATCATCGCTTTTAACAAACAATATGATACAATTTTGGGCGAAAGAGGAATAACTCTTTCCGGCGGACAAAAACAGCGTGTATCTATTGCAAGAGCAATTATAAAAAATCCTGCTATTTTACTTTTTGACGATTGTTTATCTGCGGTCGATACCGAAACGGAAGAAACGATTTTAAACAATTTATTTGAATTTTGTAAAGATAAAACTACAATAATTGTCAGTCATCGAGTTTCTTCGGCTAAAAATGCCGACAAAATTATTATTCTTGAAGATGGTAAGATTATTCAACAAGGCTCTCATAATCAATTAATAAATCAGGAAGGCTATTATGCGTCGTTATATTTAAAACAACTTTCGGAAAAAGAATTACTTTAATTGTTGCGTAATAGATAATTTTTTATGATTTTTGATTACTATTAATTCCAAAAATGATAGAACGTATTATGAGAGAAAATGACATGTTAGAAAAAGAAGAGATTTTTTCTAAAGTATTACGAGCAGGAAGAAGAACTTATTTCTTTGATGTGAGAGCTACTAAAGCTGACGATTATTATATTACCATTACCGAAAGCAAAAAGTTTACTGAAGAAGATGGTTCTTTTCATTTTAAAAAACACAAAATTTATTTATACAAAGAAGATTTTAGTGCTTTTGCTGAAATATTAGAAGAAATGACTTCATACGTTTTGAACCACAAAGGCGAAGAAGTAATTTCTGAAAGACACCAAAAAGATTTCAAAAAAGAATACAGCTCTGATAAAGCAGAAACGCACAGATCAAGCTTTACCGATATTGATTTTGACGATATTTAGTCTTAATACAACCTTAAAAAATACGAGTCCAACATGTAACACATTTTGGGCTTTTTTTATACTTTAAAATTCTATAATTTTAGTAGATAATCAAATCTCAATTTTAGACTTTAGATTTAATTTATAATAAACTTGTAATGAAAAAAGTAATATTTTTAGTAACATTCGTTTTAATTACCGTTTCGGCATTGGCACAACAAACCGATTATGAAACCAAATCAAACATTCAATATTATAACACAGCTACAAATAAATCTGACAGTTACATTAACGAAAGATGTGTTCTCGATATTTATTATCCAAAAAACACAAAAGGCTTTGCCACTATTGTCTGGTTTCATGGCGGAGGATTAACAGGAGGAAGCAAAGAAATTCCGGAAGCTTTAAAAAATAAAGGCTTTGCTATTATTGGCGTAAACTATAGATTATCTCCAAAAGCAAAAGCAGCTAAAGCAATTGAAGACGCTGCTGCTGCAGTAAGCTGGACATTTAACAATATTGCTAATTATGGAGGAGATCCTTCTTTAATTTTCGTTTCAGGACATTCGGCAGGAGGATATTTAGGAATGATGATTGGCTTAGATAAAAAATGGCTGCAAAAAGAAGGAATTGATGCCAACAGAATTGCGGGACTTATTCCGTTTAGCGGACAATGTATTACCCATTTTGAAATTAGAAGAGAAAACGGAATTCCCGAAAAACAACCAACAATTGATGCATTTGCACCTTTGTATCACGTTCGCGCTGATGCTCCGCCGCTTTTATTGATTACAGGTGATCGTGAATTGGAAATGTTAGGCCGTTATGAAGAAAACGCTTATTTGGCAAGAATGATGAAACTAGTTGGACATACACAAACAAAACTATACGAATTAGACGGTTACGGTCACGGAATGACTGAACCTGCTTTTCCTTTATTGGTAAATGAAGTCAACCGAATTTTAAAAGAAAAACAAACTAAAAAATAAACATCATAATTCCACGGCAATGGAAACACAACTATTAATTTTACCGGGATTAGGAAATTCCGGAGAAAAACACTGGCAGACCTTTTGGCACGAAAAATTTAAAAATTCAATTCGTCTGGTTCAGGACAATTGGGATGAACCTGTACGCGAAGACTGGATTTTCCGTTTAAACGAAGCGGTTTCAAAACTTGAAAATCCAACTATTTTAGTAGCACACAGTCTGGCAGTTTCATTAGTATTGCACTGGGCAGAAACACATTCAAATAAAAATATAATTGGTGCCTTGCTTGTGGCTCCAGCCGATGTTGATTCACCTGAACATACACCGGATATTATCAGAAATTTTTCGCCTATGCCGCTTTACAAACTACCTTTTCCATCAATAGTAGTAGCCAGCGAAAACGATCCTTACGCCTTATTCGAAAGAAAACAATATTTTGCAGAAAAATGGGGAAGTGATTTTGTAAACGTAGGTCAGCAAGGACACATAAATTCCGATTCTGATTTAAAATATTGGGAAGAAGGACAGGTTATTTTGCAACAGTTAATTTCTAAAATTAAATAGTTCGAAGTCTCAGTCTCAGTCTTCAGTCTCAGTTTACAGTTTTACACTGAGACTGAGACTGAAAACTGAAAACTAACCAATACGCAGTCCGTTTGGTATTTTAAAATCTGGGGCAAGTAAAATAACATCTCCCTCCTCGCCTACAGCTCCAAGAACAAGACATTCGCTCATAAATTTTCCAATTTGTTTTCTTGGAAAATTTACAACCGCCACTATCTGCCTGTTTACTAAATCTTCTTTGTTATATCGTTTTGTAATTTGTGCCGATGATTTTCGGATGCCAATTTCGGGACCAAAATCTATTGTAAGCTGAAAAGCAGGTTTTCTGGCTTCGGGAAAATCATTAACTTCAATGATTGTTCCTACGCGCATATCGGTTCTTTCAAACTCGTTCCAGGTTAAATCCATTTTTATTCTTTATTTACAAACCTATAAATTTTGTAACGAATACACCTAATTCTATAACCCATTTTTTGACTCTCGAATTAATTTTACGATACAGGTTTAGTAACTAACTAGAAAAAGATGTAACAATGGAAAATAGTATAATAAACTCAAATCCAACTCTAAGAGATTTAAATTTTGATATTCATCAATTAAATACAGATAAATATATAGAAACGGCCAAAAACGTAAAACTTTATGTAAAGGATTATGGAAAAGGAAAACCCGTTATTTTAATTCACGGATGGCCTCTTTCTAATGAAATGTGGGAATATCAAATTGATTTTTTGGTTAAAAATAATTACCGTGTAATTGCTTATGACCGTCGTGGTTTTGGTAAATCATCTCAGCCCTGGGATGGCTATGATTATGATACTCTGAGTGATGACTTAAGCGAAATTATAGAACAGTTAGAATTAGAAAATGTTACTTTAGTGGGCTTTTCGATGGGCGGCGGTGAGGTAATTCGTTATTTTAGCAGACATCAGGGAAAAGGCATTGCTAAAGTTGCTCTTATTTCGTCTATTATTCCATTTTTATTAAAAACTGAAGATAATCCAGAAGGACGTCCAAAAGAAAAAACCGAAGCAACTGCTGCCTCAATACATGAAGACAGAATAGGCTTTTTGGATAATTTTGGAAAAATATTTTTTGGCGTAAACATTATCAACAAACCTTTAAGCACGCCTTTGTTAGAATATTACAGAGATTTATGTTCTGCAGCTTCACCAAGAGCTACATTGCAATGTGCAGAATCTCTAAACACAACCGATTTTAGAGACGAACTGCATACTATTAAAGTTCCAACTTTAATTATACACGGAACCGACGATAAAAATGTTCCTATTGAAGTGAGTTCAGAAAAAACAGCAAAAGCCATAAAAGATAATACCTTTATTGTCTACGAAGGTGCACCACACGGCTTATTCTATACCGAAAAAGACAAATTAAATAAAGATTTACTTGAGTTCTTGGATTCATAAAATAAGTCAGCTGCAGATTACACAGACTAAAAGGATTTTTTGCAGATTAAATCTGTTATAAAATTTCAAAATCATTTTAATCTGTGCAATCTGTGGCAAAAAATTACTCATGGTCAGAAACAACATTTCTTCTTGTACACTTTCTTTTACAGAATTTTAAAGCTATTTTTGAGAATTAATATTCTATAAAATGGCACGAACTCCTTCAAATATGATTCCGCTTGGGACAATTGCTCCCGAATTTTATTTAAAAGATACTAATTCGAATAATGTCTATTCGTTTGAAGATTTAAAAGGATCAAAAGGAACTCTTGTTATTTTTATGTGCAATCACTGTCCGTTTGTGCTTCATGTTATCAACGAAATTGTCATGATTGCAAATGATTATCGTGTTCAGGGACTTGGAATTATTGCCATTTCAAGCAACGATATTATAAAATATCCCGAAGATTCTCCGGAATTAATGACTGATTTTGCTTTACAGCATAAAATAGATTTTCCTTATTTATTTGATGAAACTCAGGAAACTGCCAAAGCCTATGAGGCTGCCTGCACTCCTGATTTTTATTTATTTGACAATCAAAATAAGTTATTTTACAGAGGACAATTAGATGATTCAAGACCCGGAAACGGAATTCCGTTAAGCGGAACTGATTTAAGAAATGCTATTGACGCTTTGATTTATAACCGAATTTTAAACGAAATTCAAAAGCCTAGTATTGGATGTAACATCAAATGGAAATAAAGATATGTGCGCTTTAAAAAAAGTTTACTATCTTTGCTAACGAACAAACATTACTCATTGTGAGCACTATAACAATATTTACAGTTTCTGCTTTGCTGCTTTCTCTTACAAGAAGGCCGCTTTCTGCTGTATTTATTTCGCATAGTAAGGCCTTTATTAATTAGGCCTCCGTCTATTTCACTTTTCTTCTTTCAGGCGGAGGATTTACATCAGCTTAAACATTTACGTATTTGACAAAAATCAATTTTGGTCGGATATTTTTTTGTTTTTTCAAACTACATAATTTTCATTTAACGACCTATTTTTAATAGGATAAGGAAAGTTCGTTCTAAAGAATACAAAAGAAGAAAAATCATTCAAAAAAATTAATAACAATAAATTCAATATAGATATGAAACCAACACCCACTTTCTGTAAATCAGACTATCAATTTTTAAGAGAATTGATTCTAAAAAGTAAAAATTCAACTAATACTAAAGAGGCAAATCAGCTTTCGCAAGAGTTAGACCGCGCTGTAATAAGTAAAGAAAGCGAACTGGACAGTTCGGTTATCAGGATTAATTCTCTTGTAACGATTGAAGATGTAAAAGCAAATAAACAAATGAAGATTCAAATTGTTCTACCTTCATATGCAGATGTCAAGCAGAGCAAAATTTCAATTCTAGCACCTTTAAGCGTAGCTATTATTGGTTTTAAAGAAAATGACGAAGTCGATTGGGAATTACCGGCCGGCATTAAAACTTTAAAGATTGTAGCTGTAGATAACTCGGCTGTAGTACATCATTCTTAATTTTATAAAACACCTCATCATGTGAAGGTGTTTTTTTATATCTATTTGAAAAATAAAAAAAACCTGTTCAAAAAATACTGAACAGGTTTTTTATTATTTTGAATGTAAATTATAATTGCGAGTGAATATAATTTATTATTGAAGCCATTTTTACATCATCAAGTTTTGCTTTCTTCTGCATGCGAACTAAAATTGGCTGCCAGTCTTCTTTGCTAAATTTAGTTGGCTCATATAATTTATGACATCTGGCACAACTATTCTCATACAAGTTTTTTCCTTCTGCAAGTTCAGGAGTTAATTCTACTGTCGGATTTGCTGGAGCTGCCGGAGTCGCAGAAGCTACAGAAGCAGATTTTGAAGAACTACAGGCTGTTAAAAGCGCAGCTGCAAATACTGCACTTAATATTCTTAATTTCATCTTGTTTTTAAATTTAGTTTTCAAGTAAATTTAAAAAAAATCCCATTCGATAATCGAATGGGATTCTAGTTTAAAACAATTATAAATTGTCTTGTATATTCTTATTTTACGTCCATTAATTCAACGTCAAAAATCAAAGTTGCGTGCGGCGGGATAACTCCACCTGCACCAGATGGTCCGTAAGCTAAATCAGATGGAATTACAAAACGAGCTTTGTCTCCAACTTGTAATAAAGCAATACCTTCGTCCCATCCTTCAATAACCTGCCCAATTCCTAATTTAAATTCGATTGGTTTTTTACGCGGGTAAGATGAATCAAAAACTTTTCCGTTTTCTAAAGATCCTTCGTAGTGAACAGAAACTGTTTTTCCTGCTTCAGCTTTTTTACCTTCACCTTTTTGAATCATTTTGTAACGCAATCCGCTTTCAGTTTTATCAAAACCAGCTGCTAATTGTTCCATTTTTGCTTCAGATTCTGCTTTTAAAGCTGCTTCTCTTTTCATTCTGGCACCTTTTAAAGAAATAAAAGATTCAATTGCATTCCATTTTTGAGCTTCTTCACCAACTCTGATGATTTCTACAGACTCTAATGCATCACCTTGGGCAACAGCATCAACAATATCCTGTCCTTCAACTACATGTCCAAAAACAGTATGTTTTCCGTCTAACCAAGGAGTTGGTACGTGTGTAATGAAAAATTGAGAACCATTAGTTCCAGGACCTGAATTTGCCATAGATAAAACTCCTGGACGGTCATGTTTTAAACTTGGTACAAATTCGTCATCAAATTTATAACCCGGATCTCCAGTTCCAGTTCCTTTAGGACATCCACCCTGAATCATAAAATCAGCGATTACTCTGTGAAAGTTTAATCCGTCATAGAATTTTTGTCCTTGAGGTTTCACTTTATTCTCCATATTCCCTTCTGCAAGAGCAACAAAGTTTCCTACAGTTCCAGGTGTTAAATCGTGTGTAAGTTTTACTAAAATCGCACCTTTGCTAGTGTTGAATTTAGCATATATTCCGTTTTCCATTGTTGTTATTTTTTAATTGAACGCAAATTTACAAATTAATTTTTTAATCAATTTGTGCTTTCTGCTTTTTAGATTTTGATTTATAAGTCAGTCCGTAAACTGTTAATGATAATAACGATAAAACCATACAGCCAATTGTTACGGCATGCCATCCGCCCAGTTTCCACAACAACAATCCATAAGCAGATCCTGCAGCGGTTCCTAAAAAGCTAAACGACATAAATACCGTATTTAATCTGTTTCTGGCTTCCGGCAATAGAGAATAAACTCGTGTTTGGTTTGAAATGTGAACACCCTGAATTCCAATATCAATAAACACAATTCCAATGGCTACTCCAATTACGCTTTCTATAGAAAAATAGAAAATTAAAAAGCTTATTAATATTAATAAACAGCCATAACCAACTGCTATTCGCGAATTTCCTTTGTCTCCGATTTTTCCAACCAAAGGTGCAGCTAAAGCTCCGGAAGCTCCTACAATTCCAAATAATCCAATTGTAGCACTATTAAAGTGGAAAGGTTGTCCGGAAAGAAGTAAAACCATTGTGGTCCAGAAAGCACCAAACTGAGCAAAACTAAATACGTTGATTGCCGTAGCTTCACGTAAAACCGGCTGTGTTTTTATAAGAGTAAATAAAGATTGGATTAATTGCCCGTAAGTCCCTTTGAACTGAGGTTTATTTACAGGGAATTTATTTTGAATGACAAAAAAGATCAAAAGACAAATTCCGGCCGCGATATAAAACATCGATCTCCAGCCTAAAACTTCACCAATAAATCCGCTTAAAGTTCTCGAAAGCAAGATTCCGACCAATAACCCACTCATAATAGTTCCGATAACTTTTCCTCGTTGTTCCGGCGTACTTAATGAAGCAGCCAAAGGCAAGATAAGCTGTGGTACAATTGAAGTGATTCCAATTAATAAAGAAGCTATCTGCAAAATAAGAAAACTTTTTGCTGTTGCAGCAATAAGTAATGCAATTACAGAGGCAAAAGTGGTAATTAAAATCTGCTTTTTGCGTTCTAATTTATCACCAAGCGGCACCATAAAAAACAAACCAATGGCATAACCGGCCTGAGTTAAATATGTTATAGTTCCGGCGCTGGCTTCGGGAATTTTAAATTCGTTTGCAATTAAAACAATTAAAGGCTGGCAGTAATAAAGATTTGCAACTATAAGACCAGTGCAAACTGCCATAAACAGTACATTAGTTTTTGATAAATTCATTTTGCAAAAATACCGATCTAATCTTAATCAAAACTTTAAAAAAGTTATAAAATTTTTAAATTTAAGATCAGATCAAGGTTTTCAAATGATAATTCTCTTGATTTTAAAACTTTTATGATTTTAGAAAATCTTCTCTTGCTGGACCAAAAACATCAGTCAGCATACCGCTTTCTAGACATACAACTCCATGTACTGCATGCGGCGGAATGTAAAAACTGTCGCCTTCTTTTAAGGTTTCTGTTACACCATTTATGGTTACATCAAATTTTCCGCTTGCCACATACGTAACCTGAGTATGATAATGTTCGTGTAAAACACCAATTCCACCAGTTTCAAAATGTACATTTACAAGCATAACTCTGTCATCAAAAGCAAGAATTCTGCGTTTGATTCCTTCGCCAACCACTTCCCACTCTATTTCGTCTCCTTTTATAAATTCTTTACTTGTTCCGATATTCTGCATAGCTTTCAAAATTGATTTTTACAAAAATAAGACATTTTAATGATTTGGTTTTATATCAGTTTTTGTGAAATAAAACCGCAGCTTGTTTTAATGGACTGAAAAGAATTTACAGCAAAATTATTTTCTTGTTCAACAAAAAAATGAACCATTCCGGCCTGTTTTGCTGCTGCAAAAAAAGGTTTAAAATCGATTAATCCAGATCCGACTTCGGTATTCAGCGCCTGATTTTGTTTATCCATATCTTTTACATGCCACATTTTAAAACGGCCCGGATTTTCTTTAAACAATTGCAGCGGATCATTTCCTGAACGAACAACCCAGTATAGATCTAATTCAAAACAAACAAGACTTTTATCGGTTCCATTTAATAAAATCTCATACCCCGTAACACCATCATGTTTTTGAAATTCAAAATCGTGATTATGATAAGCTAATTTTAGTCCGGAATCGGCACACATTTTTGCTGCCTGATTTAATCGTGAAGCAATCTTTTTATAATCTTCAAGACTTTTCCTAAAAGATTCATCAACCCAGGGAACAGTTAGAAATTCGCTTTTAAGAGTCTTTGCTGCTTCAATTGAAGCTATAAGCTCAGCAGTATTTCCATCATATAAAAAGCTTCCTAAATTATAATGGCCGCTTACTGCTTTTAGATTATTTTCATCTAAAATCTTTTTTAATTCAACCGGAGATAATCCCCAAAATTGATCTTTAATCGAAAAGCCATACGTTTCTACATTTGTATATCCAGAAGCTGCAACTTTTTCTAAAACCGCTTTTACATTTTTTGGAAGTTCCTCCCTTAATGTGTACAACTGTAAACCAATCTCTTTTTTATACATAGAAAATGCTAATGAAGGTAAAGCCAAAACTGTCGCTGCAGTCAGACTAGTATTTATAATAAAAGTTCTTCTTGTAATCATTTTTGATCTAATTTCAGAAAGTAATTTTAATATAAAAATTGATTTTCAAAGTTATTTGTGAAGTTTTGAAGGGCTGCTTTGGTTTCTTCATTTATAATTTTTCCGTCTGCATCTACTTTACCTCGAATGCCTTGTATTAATAATTGTGTATTATTATCAAATTTAGCTTCAAGGGTTTTCATAATCAGCAGGAGTTGTTCGTGTCCCATTTCTCCAGACGCCGAAGCGGTTATTAATCCCGTCTTTTTATTTGAAAAAATAGTAGTCGAAACAAACCATTCTAAAGCATTCTTTAAACTTCCAGGTAAACTGAACACGTATTCTGGAGTGCATATTATTACTCCGTCTGCCTCTTTTATTTTATTTCTTAATGATGCAACTTCTTTCGGAGGGTTTTCGGTATCCAAATCTGGATTAAAATGAGGAATGGTATCTAAATCTTCAAATATTTCGACTTCAAAACCTGTTTTAATTTGCTCAGAAATATGTTTTAGAATTTTATAATTACTTGAGTTTTTTCTTGTACTGCCGGTTATGGCTATAATTTTTATTGTTTGTGGAGACATGTTTAAATTTAAATTAGTTCTTTAAAAATAAACTTTTCATCATAATCAACTTCAAATTTTTCAAGAAAATTGATGTATTCTTCTCTAAATGTTTTCTTTTTATGATGTTGTTCTTGCTTCTGAATATATTCTATAACGGCATTCAATTGAGATTTACTATATGAAAATGCTCCATACCCTTCCTGCCATTCAAAATGACTGTTTATAAATTTATTTTCATTTATCCATTTTGATGAATTTTGTTTCACAGTTTTCATCAATTCTGATATTGACTGTACAGGTCTAATACCGATCAAAATATGAACATGATCTGAAACACCATTTATCGCTAGAAGTTTATGATTATTATTTTTTATGATTCCCGAAATATACTTGAACAATTCATCTCTCCAGTTTTTGTGAATAATTGCTTTTCTGTATTTCACAGCAAAAACAAAATGAATATGTATTTGCGTATAGGTGTTTGCCATTTTATACAGTCCCTACGGGACATTGATTCTATATAATTATTTTTTTCTACCGATATTTTATTCCTAGCGGAATAATTTTTACATCGCAAACATAACAAAAAAAAGAAAGAATTATCTTTCTTTTTTTTTGTTATTAACTTATCATTTATCTGTTCCGTTAGGAACAAAATATTGGTAGATTTTTTTTATTAATATAATCGCAGCAAATATGTTCCGCTAGGAACAAAATATCGGCAGCCAAGAATTATCGTAACATATTTTGTCCCGTAGGGACTACATCTATTTTGCTGTCAGCAAATTCATTCCCTGTATTTTTTGAGAATCAATAGCCTGAGGAGGATAATTTTGCTTTTCTTTTCGAGTTGAAGTTACTTTTCCATCTTTGTTTACATATACATAATTGTAATCCCAATAGTTTTGTCCCGCAATTCTGGGACCATTCGAATTATCTTCATTAAGGAAAACCTGATCTGCATATACAAGAATTTCTCCGTTTTCGTTATCGGGTAAAGTTCTTACGGGAGATCCATACGTCTTAATTAATTTTGATTTGTTTTCTCCTACTGAAACATCCATCGAATTTTTAGTACTTGAGCAAGAAACGTGGAGAGCAAATATAACGGTCATTAGTAGTATCTTTTTCATAAAAGTTAGTTTTTGGATTGGTTTTTATCTATCATTCAAAGAATTAAGCATAGTAATGATACTTGAAATTAGTAAAAAATTATTTACACAATTATTTTTTAATGTTATATAATTATCATTTAACATATTAACAAACAACACATTAACCTAAAAACAATCATTTATTAAATCTTCTGGCAGCTATAAGATTTGGAATTATTTACTTTTTGTTTTTTAGAATGCCAATTATTAACTTGTATCTTTGCATCCTAGAATAATTAGAGAAGAAAATGCGAATTGACATTATAACGGTTTTGCCAGAATTATTAAGAAGTCCGTTTGAGGCTTCGATTATGAAACGTGCTATTGACAAAGGTTTGGTTGAAGTACATTTTCATAATTTGCGCGACTATACAACCAACAAACAAAAAAGCGTAGATGATTATCAGTTTGGCGGAGGCGCCGGAATGGTCATGATGATACAGCCAATTGACGATTGTATTACACATTTAAAAAGTGAGCGTGAATACGACGAAATCATTTATATGTCTCCAGACGGCGAAACTTTAAACCAAAAAATGGCCAACAAAATGTCAATGTATGAAAACATAATTATTTTATGCGGACATTATAAAGGTGTCGATCAGCGCGTAAGAGATCATTTTATTACGAAAGAAATTTCTATTGGTGATTATGTTTTATCTGGCGGAGAATTAGGCGCTTTGGTTTTATCTGATGCTTTGATTCGTTTAATTCCGGGTGTTTTAAGTGATGAAACTTCAGCCTTAACGGATAGTTTTCAGGATAATTTACTTTCTGGACCTATATATACAAGACCAGCCGATTATAAAGGATGGAAAGTTCCCGAAGTTTTAACCAGCGGGCATGCTGCTAAAATAGAAAAATGGCGTGAAGATGCCGCATACGAACATACTAAAAACAGACGACCGGATTTATTGGAAGAGCATTAAAAAGTATTCAGTCACGGTTTTCCGTTTTCAGTAATTGAGACCGAAAACCGGGACTAAATAAAATTCAGCCGTCGTAATTCATTGAAATAATTGTTCGATTTATTAGTTCTATATCTAAAATATGATCTTGCGAAAAAGTGTCTCCTGCAGAAATTAAAGTTTCAATATCTGATGAATTATTAATCGTCAATTGAATACTGTAAATATCTAAAGTATCATACCAATCATCATTTGCCTGTTCTTCTGTAAATTCATTGTTTTGATTATAAAATTCAATTAATTCATTTTTGCAATCTGCAAGCCAATTGAGTTGTTCAAAAATTATATCTGAATATTTTTCAATATCTAAATCAGGGGTATATATCGAGATTTTTCCTTTTACATTTTTATTAAATATTACAATCTCCTTTTGAGGGATTTCAAACTTGCCTTTATCTTCTTTAGAAATTTGAAAATCTGATAGAGTAAGTTTTGGCAATTCTTTCTTTTCCTTAAGTTTTCTAATGTCTTTTATGATAAAATTATTTCCATGTGATTTGGCTTTTTGTTCCATCACATATAATTTAGAAACTTCTTTATTATTACTCAAATCCACCGTTTCTTTAAAAACTTCATAAGCCGATTTATGAAAACCTAAAAGAATATATACATTTGAAAGTACTAAGTTGTCTTCTTTAGTTCTATCCACATCCTCCAATTCATAAAGCACATCATAAATATTTTCCACACTTTCTTTTGATCTGTTCGATTTTCTAAATGCATTAGAAAACTCAATATATTGTTTCAGATAATTTTTCTCCATCCTAATTTTATCTTATAATTACAATCTGTTTATTACGAATATAGAATTTCTATTTATCAAAAGTAAATGAATACTTATGTTTTACATTTTTTAAAAAGAAAAAAACTGAAAACCGAAACTAAAAACCGAGACTAACAATCATTTTATCAGATAGTTAAAATAATTTTCAATTTATAATTCATAATTTATAATTATTTTCTACATTTGCACCCGAATTAGACCAACCTCTGGCGAAATACGTGAATGTTGCTTTATATAAAACTATAATAATAAAATTATCATGGCAGATTTATTAAAATTCGTTCAAAACGAATTCGTTGCTAAAAAAGATTTCCCAGATTTCGGAGCTGGAGACACAATCACTGTTTTCTACGAAATTAAAGAGGGTGAAAAAACAAGAACTCAGTTTTTTAAAGGAGTTGTTATTCAAAGAAGAGGTTCTGGAACTACAGAAACTTTCACGATTCGTAAAATGTCTGGAGCTATTGGAGTTGAACGTATCTTCCCAGTAAACTTACCAGCTTTACAAAAAATCGAAATCAACAAAAAAGGTGCAGTTCGTAGAGCTAGAATTTTCTACTTCAGAGAACTTACTGGTAAAAAAGCTAAGATTAAAGATAAAAGAAGATAATCATTTATCTAATTGTTATAAAAAACTCGTTTCATATCATTTGAAACGAGTTTTTTTTATGTCTTTTTCTTTCCTAATATCAAAACCGTAATTTTTTAATAGCAAAATCATCGATTTGACAATTTAATGAGCACGAAATAACAATCTGATAAAACATGCTTTTCTAACTAAAACTACACCGTTTTCGGACTGTTTTTATTATATTTGCTCCGCTCGTTTTTGAGCCGACTTTTACCTTTACATCGCCATTCTTGTGACGACACGATTATAAAAAAAGAAAAAAAAATGACACAGAATTCAAAAATTTTTTACACCTTAACTGATGAGGCGCCATTATTAGCGACTTATTCTTTATTACCTATTGTCCAAGCTTTTACTTCTACAGCTGGTATTGCTATTGAAACTAGAGACATCTCTTTGGCAGGAAGAATTTTATCTAATTTCCCTGAATCTTTAACAGATGCTCAAAAAACAGGAGATGCTCTTGCAGAACTTGGCCAATTAGCAACTCAGCCAGAAGCTAACATTATTAAATTACCAAACATTTCAGCATCTGTACCGCAATTAAAAGCGGCTATTGCTGAATTACAATCACATGGTTATAATGTTCCTAATTACCCGGAAGATCCACAAAACGATTCTGAAAAGGAAATTAAAGCAAAATATGCAAAAGTATTAGGTTCTGCAGTAAACCCTGTTTTACGCGAAGGTAACTCAGATCGTAGAGCGCCAAGAGCCGTTAAAAACTTTGCAAAAGCAAATCCACACTCAATGGGTGCATGGTCTGCTGACTCAAAAACAAAGGTAGCTTCTATGTCAAACGGTGATTTCTATGGAAGCGAAAAATCACTAACTGTAAATGACGCTAATGATGTAAAAATTGAATTTGTTGCTAAAGACGGAACTACAACTGTTTTAAAAGCAAGTACTCCGCTAAAAGCAGGTGAAATTATTGACAGCTCAGTTTTAAGTGTAAATAAATTAAAAGCTTTTGCTGCAGATGTAATCGCTGAGGCTAAAGCTGCAGGAGTTTTACTTTCTGTACACTTAAAAGCTACAATGATGAAAGTTTCTGATCCAATTATCTTTGGCGCTATCGTTGAAGTATATTTTGCAGATGTTTTCAAAAAATACGCTTCTTTATTTGCTGAATTAAACGTTGATACAAGAAACGGTTTAGGCGATATCTACGCTAAAATTGCCGGAAGACCAGAGCAGGCAGAAGTTGAAGCTGCTATCGATCAGGCAATCGCTGACGGACCAGCTTTAGCAATGGTTAATTCTGATAAAGGAATTACAAACTTACACGTTCCATCTGACGTAATTGTTGATGCTTCTATGCCGGCAATGATTCGTACTTCTGGACAAATGTGGAACAAAGAAGGTAAAGCACAAGATACATTCGCTGTTATTCCAGACAGATCTTATGCTGGTGTTTATACTGCAACTATCGATTTCTGTAAAAAACACGGTGCTTTTGACCCAAAAACAATGGGAAGTGTTCCTAACGTTGGATTAATGGCTCAAAAAGCAGAAGAATACGGATCTCACGACAAAACTTTCCAAATTAAAGGAGATGGTGTTGTACGTGTGGTTGACCAAAACGGAAATGTTTTAATGGAACAAAACGTTGAAGCAAACGATATTTTCAGAATGTGTCAGGCAAAAGACGCTCCTATTCAGGACTGGGTTAAATTGGCTGTAAACAGAGCTCGTTTATCTGATACTCCTGCTGTTTTCTGGTTAGACGAAAACAGAGCACACGATAGAGAATTGATCGTAAAAGTTCAAAAATACCTTAAAGACTACGATACTACAAACTTAGATATCCGTATTTTAAACCCAATTGCTGCTACAGAATTTACTTTAGACAGAATCATCAAAGGTTTAGATACAATTTCTGTAACTGGAAACGTTTTACGTGACTATTTAACAGATTTATTCCCAATTTTAGAATTAGGAACTTCTGCAAAAATGTTATCTATCGTTCCTTTAATGAACGGTGGCGGATTGTTTGAAACTGGTGCTGGAGGATCTGCTCCAAAACACGTTGAGCAATTTACAGAAGAAGGATACTTACGTTGGGATTCTCTTGGAGAATTTTTAGCTCTTGGTGCTTCATTAGAGCATTTAGGACAAACTTTAGACAATTCTAAAGCAATTGTTTTATCTGAAACTTTAGATCAGGCAAACGATAAATTCTTAGCAAACGATAAATCTCCAGCTCGTAAAGTTGGTCAGATTGATAACCGTGGATCTCACTTTTATTTAGCATTCTACTGGGCTCAGGCTTTAGCTGCTCAGGACAAAGATGCTGAATTGAAAGCGATCTTTACTCCAATTGCTGCTGAATTTGAAGCAAACGAAGCTAAAATCGATGCTGAATTAATTGCTGCACAAGGAAAAGCTCAAAACATTGGCGGTTATTATCAGCCAACTCCTGAGTTAGTAAGCAAAGCAATGCGTCCTAGTGAAACATTCAATGCTATTATTGCTAAAATCAAATAATTTAAACGCGCTTCTGTGCGTTTTTACAAATATTGAAAAGGACAACTCATAAAGTTGTCCTTTTTTTTATTCTTAACTTATGTTTAACAAAAGTTCGTCTGTAATATTTAGTAAGAATTACTATCTATGTATATCAAACCAGCACAATGATTACAAAAAAAATCAGCCTTTTTCTAATTATTATCTTTACGACTTTTACTTCTTTTTCTCAGGATAAATTTACACTAAGCGGTACTATAAAGGATTCAAAAAACAACGAAACCTTAATTGGTGTCAATATTTATATTCCAGCTTTAAAAATAGGAACAACCACAAACGAATACGGTTTTTATTCTATAACAGTGCCGCGGGGCGAACATCAAATAGAAATCAGTTATATAGGTTATCAAACCATTCAGCAGACTATCAATTTAAATCAAAATACTAAGAATAATTTTTATATCAGCGAAAGCGGTGAAGAACTGCAAGAAGTTATTATAACCGACAATAAAGGCAAAATAAATATCAAATCGCCAGAAATGAGCGTGAATAAACTCTCTATTTCAACCATAAAAAAAATGCCGGTAGTTTTAGGAGAAGTCGATGTTTTAAAATCGATTTTATTACTTCCCGGAGTTACAAATGCCGGCGAAGGCGCATCAGGATTTAATGTTCGGGGCGGCGGTGCTGACCAGAATTTAATTTTGTTAGATGAAGCTACAATTTTTAATTCATCACACGTTTTCGGGTTCTTCTCAGTCTTTAATCCAGATGCCATTAAAGATTTAAAATTATACAAAGGAGGTATTCCGGCACGTTTTGGAGGAAGAGCTTCATCTGTTCTGGAAATTTACCAGAAAGACGGAAGCAGTAAAGATTTTCATGTAAACGGAGGAATTGGTTTAATATCCAGCCGTCTTCTTGTAGAAGGTCCAATTGTAAAAGACAAAGGTTCTTTTTTAATTGGAGGACGTGCTTCTTATGCGCATTTGTTTTTAAAGCTTTCTGAAGACAACAAAGACAACTCAGCTTATTTTTACGATTTAAATGCAAAATTCAGTTACAAATTAAACGATAATAACAGCTTATATTTATCCGGATATTTTGGACGCGATGTTTTTAGTCTGAATAAAAGTTTTACCAATATTTATGGAAATTCAACTTTAAATCTTCGCTGGAACCATTTGTACTCAAATAAATTATTTTCGAATTTATCTTTAATTTACAGTGACTATTATTATGGACTTGATCTGGATTTTGTTGGTTTCAAATGGGATTCAGGAATCAAAAACTACAATATCAAATACGATTTCAAACATTATATTTCAGATAAATTCAAATTGAATTATGGTTTAAACGGAATTTATTATGAATTTAATCCGGGAACCATTAAACCAAGCAGTACTGATTCAGGAATTAATCCGGATCAATTAGATAAAAAATATGCTTTTGAACCTTCGGTTTACTTAGATGCCGAAAATCAGCTTTCTAAAAAAATTACGGTTGCTTACGGTTTACGATACAGTTTATTTTATCGTTTGGGTTCGTCAACTGTTAATTATTATGACAATAATAGTCCTGTTGTTTTTAATTCTGATATGCAGATTTATGAAAAAGGAACTCCTGCTTCAACGAAATATTTTGGTAAGAATAAAGTAATTCAGGATTATAATAATCTAGAACCGCGACTTGCCATATCGTATCAATTAAATGAAGATCAGTCAATAAAAGCGAGTTATAATCGAATGGCGCAATATCTTCAATTAATTTCAAACACCTCATCTCCTACTCCGCTGGATGTCTGGATGCCAAGCGATAATTACATCAAACCACAGATAGCAGATCAGGTAGCTTTAGGATATTTCCGAAATATTAAAGGAGGAGATTATTCACTTGAAGTTGAAACTTTTTACAAAAAAATTCAAAACAGGCTGGATTATATAGACGGTGCCGATTTAATTGCAAATAATGCTATCGAGCAGGTAATTTTAAACGGAAGAATGCGTGCTTACGGTCTAGAAATTATGGTGAAGAAAAACACTGGAAAATTCAACGGCTGGATTTCTTATACTTTATCAAGATCTGAACAGCAGACACCGGGAAGAACTCCTGAAGAAATTGGAATTAATGATGGTCAATGGTACAGTTCTGCTTACGATAAAACGCATAATCTGGCTGTAACATCTGCTTATAATTTAAATGAAAAATGGTCATTTGGCGCTAACTTTGTTTTACAATCCGGACAGCCGGTTACGTATCCAAACGGGCAGTATGAATACTTAGGAATTACAGTTCCAAGTTACGGTTTACGAAATGAGAATCGTCTTCCTGCTTATCACCATTTAGATATTTCGGCAACTTTAACACCAAGAAAAAATAAAGACCGAAACTGGAAAGGCGAATGGGTTTTCAGTATTTATAATTTATATAACCGAAGTAACGCTGCTTCTATTAATTTCAGGCAGAATTCTGACACAGGAATAAACGAAGCTGTACGATTTTCAATATTTGGTATAGTGCCTGCAGTTAGTTACAATTTTAAATTTTAAACACAATTTTTCACAAGTGAAAATTAATACAATATGAAAAAAGTAGTTTTATTAATCGTCTTACTTTCCTCATCTTTCTTCATTAGTTGTGAAGATGTTGTCGATGTTGATCTCGACACTGCACCTCCAAAACTAGTGATCGAAGCAGCAATAAATTGGGAGAAAGGAACAACGGGAAAACAACAGGTTATAAAATTAACAACAACAACTGGTTATTTCGAAAATACAATTCCAACAGTTTCCGGAGCAGTAGTTTATATAAAAAACAGCAGCGGCAAGCAGTTTAATTTTATTGAAATTCAAAAAACCGGCCGTTATATATGCAATGATTTTATTCCAAAAATTAACGAAACATACACCTTAACTGTAACCAGCGGCGGATATACTTATACTGCAGCAGAAATATTAAAATCTGTAGCGCCAATTACCAGAATTGAACAAAATAATGAAGGAGGATTTACCGGAAAAGATATCGAAGTAAGAGCGTATTATAATGATCCGCCAGATGAAGACAATTTCTATTTGTATAAATATCTATATTCTAACAAAATAACTTCGAATTATTATGTAGATGAAGATAAGTTTTTTCAGGGAAATGAATTTTTCAGCGTTTCAGATGATGATGATCTAAAACCTGGCGATGAAATTGAAATTACTCACATTGGCATTTCAAAACAATACTACAATTACATGAGCATTTTAGTAAGTATTGCCGGCAGTAATACCGGCGGACCGTTTCAATCTCCTCCTGCAACTGTAAAAGGAAATATTATCAATACAACAGACAAAGCAAATTATCCGTTAGGGTATTTTTCATTAAGCGAAAAACAAACAAAAAAATTCACAATACAATAGAAATATGGAAGCTAGAATTGAGACTTTGAGCGAAAAAAAACTCATCGGAAAACATATTGAAATGTCTTTTATAGAAAATAAAACATTTGAATTATGGAGCAGTTTTATGCCCAGCCGTAAGAATATCAAAAATACTATTGACGATAATTTGTATTCGCTTGAGGTTTATACTTTAGATCATTTTGACAATTTTGATCCTTCTAAAACATTTCAAAAATGGGCCGCCGTTGAAGTCCAAAATTTAGATACTATTCCAGAAAACCTGGAAACTTTAATTGTTCCGGATGGCTTATATGCCGTTTTTGTTCATTACGGGCCAGCCTCAGAAGCGCACAAAACCTATCATCCTATTTTTACAGAATGGCTTCCAAATTCAAAATATACTGTTGATAACAGACCGCATTTTGCCGTAATGGATCATAAATACAAAAAAGATGATCCAGACTCTGAAGAAGAAATATGGATCCCTATAAAAAACAGAGATTGATTTTCCTGGCAGTGAATTATTCTTCTTAACTTTCATCTAAAAAACATGTTAATCGAAACACTAAAAATACTTTTTAATAGAGATTTAAATAAATTGAAATTCGAAATTGAATCGTATGAATACGAAAACCACATTTGGGACATTGAAAAAAACATTTCTAATTCTGGCGGTAATCTTTGCCTGCATTTAATTGGAAACATCAATACTTACATTGGAGCCGAAATTGGAAAAACAGGATATATTAGAAACCGTCCTTTAGAATTTTCTCTAAAAGATGTGCCGAGATCAGAATTAATCCAAAAAATTGAAGACACCATTTTAGTTGTAAACAATGCACTGGATTCTTTAACCGAAGATGATTTAACGGCAGTTTATTCGCAGATTGTTTTTGAAAAAGAAATGACAACCGGATTTTTCTTAGTTCATCTTGCTGCACATTTAGGCTATCATTTAGGGCAGATAAATTATCACAGAAGACTTCTTGATTAATCTTGTAGACAAAAAAACTGCTAAAACAGCAAAACCTCAACATATGTAAATGTTTTAAAAATTAGAATTACGAAACCTTTGTATTCTTAATTTTAATTTTTAAAACATGAAACATTTAATTTCCCTTTTATTATGCGTTTTCACATTCCAGACAAAAGCGCAAACTTTTAAAAATCCTGATTCTTTATTTAATCCCACTCCTTATGGTTTCAGTCATGCATCTTCTGTAAAAACACCTGGAGAACTGGTTTATATTTCAGGTCAGAGCGGTGGTTTAGGCAAAGAACATATTTTAAGTCCAGACTTTAGAGAGCAAGTTCAAACGGCTTTAAAAAACCTGACAACGATTTTAAACAGTTATCAGCTAAAGCCAGAAAATGTGATGAAAATTACAGTTCTAATAGTCGATCATTCCTCAGAAAAACTAAAAATTTGGGAAGAAGAAATTGGCAGAACATGGAAAACCAAACCTTTTCCTGCCAGTACCTTAATCCCAGTTCCAAGATTAGCTCTCGACAATATGCAGATAGAAGTTGATGCAGTAGCTTTTAAAGTCAATTAAGTGAACTGATACCTGTCAAAGCCCATAACTTTCGTACATTTGCAGCATATTTAAAATCAACTCTAAATGTCTTCACACCATATTGTACGCGACGATCAGGAACCTGCTTTAATAATTGCCAATGGAGCTGCCTGTAATCCCGAATTATTAGGCCAATTGCTAGAATGGTCTCCGCTTGTTATAGTGTTAGACTCTGCCATTGAAAGGGTAATTGAATTAGGAATTAAAGTCGATGTGCTTCTGGGAGATTTTGACCGCGGTTTCGATCCGGAAGTGTATAAAACTTCACAATATCCTATCGAAATTGTTCATACACCGGATCAGGACAAAACCGATTTAGAGAAAGCTTTTGATTATTTGGTTAAAAGAAAAATCCCTGCCGTAAATGTAGTCTGGGCAACAGGAAAACGTGCCGATCATACAATTACAAACCTTACGAATATTGTTCGTTACCGTGATTTAATAAAAATTGTAATTCTCGACGATCATTCTAAGATTTTCCTTCTTCCAACGAAATTTGAAAAATGGTATACAGCAAAAACACCTATTTCATTGATTCCAATTGGGGTTGTAAATGGTATTTATTCAACCAACTTAGAATATCCTCTGCAAAATGACACCTTAACCATGGGGTATAGAACCGGAAGCAGTAATTCTGTTGAAAAAGATGGTCTTGTTACTATTTCTCATTCAAATGGCGATTTACTGCTAATGGAATGTTTTGATTAAAAGCCTTAAAAAATAAAAAGTCCTAACGGGACGAAATAATATCTTGCATTAATTAAAGCCCAGCGGGGTGATACACAATATAGATGTCGCTCCGCTGGAGCTTTTATTTAACCCTAAATTAAATACCTATAAATATTACGCTCCTTCGGAGCTTTCTTGAAAAAAGGAATATCTATCTTTGCACTGAAATAAATCTAAATGAAAGCAGAAAACAATTCTCAAAAAGACAATTTACATCCTAGAAATCTTCATCGTTCCCGATATGATTTTGAACTTCTTATTTCTAATTGTCCCGAATTAAAGGCTTTTATTTCAATAAACAAACACGGAATCGAAACCGTTGATTTCAGTAATCCGCTTGCTGTAAAAACTTTAAATAAAGCTTTACTGCAAACTTATTATGATATTCAAAACTGGGATATTCCTAAAAATTACCTCTGCCCGCCCATTCCCGGACGCGCTGATTATATTCACTATCTAGCAGATTTATTAGCAGAAACAAATAATGGAAAAATTCCAGAAGGCAATTCTGTTATGGGACTTGATATAGGAACAGGTGCCAATTTAATCTATCCGATATTAGGAAATTCTATTTATAATTGGAGTTTTGTTGCAACAGACATTTACAAAACCTCGATTGAAAATGCCAGCAAAATTATCGAAGCAAACCCAAGATTAATTGATGCTGTAAGTTTACAACAGCAGACAGAACCTCGGTTTATTTTCAAAAACATTATAATTCCCGAAGATCGTTTTACATTCACTATGTGTAATCCGCCTTTTCATGCATCGGCAGAAGAAGCAAACAAAAGCACTTCCAGAAAAGTTTCGAATTTAAATCCAAAAGAAAAGAAAAACACAAATCCTGTTCTAAACTTTGGAGGTCAAAATGCAGAATTGTGGTGCAATGGAGGTGAAATTGGCTTCATTACACAAATGATTTATGAAAGTGTCAAATATGCTTCGCAAGTTTTGTGGTTTACAACATTGGTTTCTAAAAAAGAAAATCTTTCCTCTATATATAAAACCCTAAAAAAGGTAAATGCCGTTTCAGTTAAAACAATTGAAATGTCACAAGGACAGAAAAACAGCCGCATTGTGGCATGGAGCTTTTTAAACAATACGGAACAAAAGTCTTGGAAATTTTAAGAATTTCAAAACGCTTATATTAGGTTTTGTTTTGTAACTTCGATGAAATTATTCAATTATGAACACTCTTGAGCTTAAAAATATTCTAATTTCTGAAATTGAAAAGATTGATGATGATACATTTTTATCAGCATTAAAAACAATTTTGGACAGCCGTAAAACTTCTTCTCCTAAAATTTATTCAGAACAGTATAATGAAGATTTAAAAGTTGCCGAAGAAGACATTCAAAGTGGTAACTATTATTCCCATAATGAAGTTAAGAGTAAAATTGAGCAATGGAAAAAGAAATAATTTGGTCAAAAACTGCTCAAAATCAACTTGAAAAAATTTACTTCTATTTATTTAAAGAAACTAAAAGCAGAAATATTCCGAACAAAGTAATCGATACCATTTACAATTCTGTAACTATTTTAAGTACCAGCTGGGAAATTTATGAACTGGACGAAATGAAAACTTCTAATGATGGAACTTATCGTGCTTATGAAGTTTATAGTTATAGAATAACTTATAAAATTACACCTAAAGAGATTCACATATTAAGAATTCGACATACGAGTCGAAATCCTAAAAAAGTATAATTATATTTTATACACCCCCTAAACCCAAACACTTGATTTTCAATACAAAATATTGATTTTATAATTTGGTTTTGCTACATTTAGTATCAACTATTTAAAATCAAGATTATGGCAGAATATATAGGTTATCTCGCATCTGTTTTTATTGTAGGTGGTTTTATGCTGAAAAACCTCAGAACCATTCGATTCATTAATATGTTTGGCTGTATTTGTTTTGTTATCTATGGTATTTTTTTAAATGATTATAGAGATGTAAACCAATGGCTTTTACCTGTAATTATTCCAAATGCTATTTTAGCTTTGGTGCAAGTGTATTATTTGACATCAAAAAGAGAACAATCTTAAAATTATGATACTTTAAAATAAAATTCTGATACATTAATCGCTTACGATAATCGTAACTTTAAAGTTAAAATCAGAATTTTATCACCATGCTAAAACTATATTCCCGCCTATTTATTGTATTATTCTTAGTCACAAGCTGCGCTTCCAAAAAAGCAAAATTTGAAGATTATGTTTTTAAAACTAAAAGCGAAGAACAAAAATACCAAACCGCTTATAACAAGTCCTTAAAACTTTGGGAAATTCCATATACTGAAGAAGATGTCAAAACCAGTTTTGGAACAGCTCATGTAATCATTGCAGGTCCAAAAAACGGAAAAGATTTAGTATTACTACATGGAATGGATGCCAGCTCTACAATGTGGTATCCAAACATTAAGGTTTTAGCCAAAAATCATCGCATTTATGCTATCGATTTTATAATGGAACCCAATAAATCGCACTTAACGGCAAAACCACTTTCATCAGAAGATATTCTGGTTTATTACAACGAAATTTTCAGCTATTACAAACTCAAGAAATTTGACATTATAGGCGCATCAAGAGGCGGCTGGATCGCAACCTTATTAGCCACTCAAAAACCAAATTCAATTGATAAAATTGTTCTATTGAGTCCGGCGCAGACATTCAAATTTATTGATAAAGTCGGCAAAACAACTTCTGCTTTAATGCTGAAACTTTTTCCTAGTGAAAAAAAATTCGGAAAAACACTTTCTACATTTTCAACTCATCCCGAAAAAATAAGTCCAGTTTATAAAAGACAATTTTATCTGGCCAATAAATATGCAAAATCAAACTCTAGTATGCTTAAAATGCATCCTTTTTCAGATAAAGAACTTTTATTAATACAAAATCCGGTTTTGGTTATAATTGGCGATAAAGACGTTATTAATTCAGAAGAAAGTTTAGAACGTGCACAAAAATATTTAGCAAACAGCAAAACAAAAATCATAAAAGATGCAGGGCATTTTTTAACAATCGATCAGCCTAAAATTACAAATGATGCCGTTATTAATTTTTTAGAATAGCATCCAAACTTTGTATCTTTACAAAACTAATTTTTCATCAGTAACAAATGAGTTTCCAAGTAACTTCAGATTATAGTCCAAAAGGAGATCAGCCTCAAGCCATACAAAAACTGGCGCAGGGTGTAGTCGACGGAGAAAAATATCAAACTTTATTAGGAGTTACAGGATCTGGTAAAACTTTTACTGTAGCAAATGTTATTCAGGAAGTACAGCGCCCTACACTGGTTTTGGCACACAACAAAACTTTGGCGGCGCAGCTGTATTCAGAATTCAAACAGTTTTTTCCAAATAATGCCGTTGAATACTTCGTTTCTTACTACGACTATTATCAGCCAGAAGCTTTTATGCCCGTAACGGGAGTTTTTATTGAAAAAGATTTATCTATCAATGAAGAGCTCGAAAAGATGCGTTTAAGCACTACTTCTTCCCTTCTTTCAGGACGTCGTGATGTTTTGGTTGTTGCATCGGTTTCTTGTTTATACGGTATTGGAAACCCTGTCGAATTTAAAAAGAATGTAATCGAAATTACCCGAGATCAGGTTATTTCAAGAACCAAATTACTTCACAGTCTGGTGCAGAGTTTATATGCCAGAACTGAAGCTGATTTTAATCCGGGAACTTTTAGAATTAAAGGTGATACAGTTGAAATCTATCCAAGTTATGCAGATGATGCTTACAGAGTTCACTTTTTTGGTGATGAAATCGAAGAAATAGAATCTTTTGACGCCAAGACTTCGCAGGTTATTGAAAAATTTAAAAGGCTGACTATTTACCCCGCCAATATGTTTGTGACTTCTCCAGAAGTTTTACAAGGTGCAATCTGGGAAATTCAGCAGGATTTAGTAAAACAAGTAGATTATTTTAAAGAAATAGGCAAACATTTAGAAGCCAAACGTCTGGAAGAAAGAACCAATTTCGATTTAGAAATGATTCGCGAATTAGGATATTGTTCCGGAATTGAAAATTACTCACGCTATCTTGACGGAAGACAAGCCGGAACCAGACCTTTCTGTCTTCTGGATTATTTTCCAAGTGATTATTTAATGGTTGTTGATGAAAGCCACGTAACCGTTTCCCAAGTTCATGCCATGTATGGAGGCGATCGCAGCCGTAAAGAAAATCTTGTTGAATATGGTTTTAGATTACCAGCTGCAATGGACAACCGACCTTTGAAATTTGAAGAGTTTGAAGCATTGCAAAATCAGGTAATTTACGTTTCTGCAACTCCTGCCGATTATGAACTACAAAAATCGGATGGTATTTATGTCGAACAGATTATTCGACCAACTGGACTGTTAGATCCAGTTATCGAAGTTCGTCCGAGTTTAAATCAAATTGATGATTTAATTGAGGAAATTCAGGTTCGATGCGAATTAGACGAAAGAGTTTTAGTAACTACTTTAACCAAAAGAATGGCCGAAGAATTAGCTAAATATCTAACAAAAGTCAGCATTCGCTGTCGTTACATCCATTCTGAAGTAGATACTTTAGAACGTATCGAAATCATGCAGGATTTACGAAAAGGTATTTTTGATGTTTTAATTGGTGTTAACTTACTTCGTGAAGGTTTAGATTTGCCGGAGGTTTCTCTTGTTGCTATTTTAGACGCTGATAAAGAAGGTTTCTTAAGAAATCATCGTTCTTTAACCCAAACTATTGGTCGTGCTGCACGTAACTTAAATGGTAAAGCAATTATGTATGCTGATAAAATTACAGCCAGTATGCAGAGAACAATTGACGAAACCAATTATCGCAGAACAAAACAAATTAATTTTAACGTTGAAAATAATATAACGCCTCAGGCTTTAAATAAAAAAATCGACAGCGCATTTACCAAAAATCCTTTGGTAGAATACGAATTAGGTCACACACTGCCTGCTGCAGCCGAACCGGAAACAGCTTATTTATCAAAAGCTGATCTGGAAAAACTAATTCGCGAGAAACGAAAATCTATGGAAAAAGCAGCAAAAGAATTAGACTTTATGCAGGCTGCCAAGCTTCGTGACGACATTAAAAAACTACAGGAACAATTACCTTAAAAAGCTTATTTTAAAAAAGTTAAAAACATTTCATTTTTTAAAAATTAACCAATCTAATCTTTTTAAAATTTATTAGATTTATCAAAATTTTTAAAATCTGAAATGAAATATCATTTACTCTTTTTTCTCTTTTTACTTGTCAATTGTTTTTCTGCAGCACAATCAAACAAAGCTGATTTTTGGAATGAAGAATTGGAAAATTCATCTGATATCATAAAACCCAATACACTTTCAACACATCCTTTTGGAATTTACATTTCGAGATTAAATCATAATTTCAATGTTCGGAATACTGAAAAATATTCCTTTTCATTTGAAGTTTCGAGTGGAAATGTCGTATTGCCTTATGTAAAATCATACGAATTAACAGATCCTGTTGATCGGGAAAATTCCAAAAATCTTCCATGGCACGTTCGTGAATTTGCTTTTGACTTAAATAAATCTCCTTCTAAAATCAAAGAGTTTGAGGCCGATGGTGTTATTCGATCCTACCGATTCAATTTTACATTACCGCTTACCGTTAATCATGAACTCAATTTCATTCTTCGTGCCAACTCACTGGACCGAGGTAAATATCCTTTTTCGGTTTTTACTTCTGATGAATCGATCGAGTGGTTTCATCGCAATATTGCCGGCGGAAAAGACCCGTTTTCAAGATATCATTATGGTATAAACAAAGCCGGAATAGTATATAAAGATGAGAACGGAAAGGTTCTAAAAATGGACAACAATAATTTTACAATTCCGGGAGTTGATATTAATTATACTTATTATCCAAAACTGGAAATGAATGAAAAACATCATATTTATCTAAATTTTGGAGCGCAGTTAGGCATTAATACTTCGAGATACAATCCTGCTGCCGATTTTGGAATTTCATCTTCTATCATAAAAAAAATGATTATTAAAGATAAAAATATTCTAAGTTTTGGTTTAAGTGCCGGAGTTTTACGCCAGCATATTTTTGAATACGGAAATGGCGTAAATCTCAGTAATCAGGATTTTTTATGCAGTTTTGAAGGTTTGATTAATTACAAAGTAAAACTTAGGAACAGCAATCACATTTCTTATGGAATCAATTACAATTTCCAAAATTCTTATAATAAAAAAAGCGACATAGATTATATTGTTTTAACCGGAGAAAGGGTAAATACGCATTGGCAGAAAACAATTTCCCATTTATATGAAGATTTAGAAGGATGGAGCGCAATTTGTACTTATTCTACGAAGCGATTTTCTTATTTTGTGTATCTTCGGGAAGATTTAAATTTAGATAATGCACCAGATTTACAAACAGGCATTGGCGTAAAAATGTCTATAAAAAAGAGTTAGAATTCTATTTTTCAAAAAAACAAAAAACAAGCATTAAACCATGAAACTTATTTTAAGAGAATACAATCTCAAACTAAAACATACTTTTACCATTTCAAGAGAATCAATTGATTTTCAGCCTTCGCTGATTGTTGAACTTCAAAGTGAAGGATTTTCGGGTTTTGGAGAAGCTACATCAAACCCGTATTACAACATCACAGTTCCGATGATGATGCAGGATTTAGAAAAAATAAGAAGCATTATTGAAGATACAGAGAATGAAACACCCGATGTATTTTGGGCTAAAATTCATCCATATCTAAAAAATGATATGTTTGCTTTGTGCGCATTAGACCTTGCTTACAATGATTTGTATGCCCGCAAAAAAGGCAAAAAACTTTACGAATTATGGAACTATACAACCGAAAGAAATCCAATGACAGATTACACCATCGGAATTGCTTCTATCGATAAAATGGTTTCTAAAATGCAGGAGCTTCCCTGGCCGATATATAAAATCAAACTGGGAACTAAAGAAGATATAGAAATTGTAAAAGAGCTTCGAAAACACACGAATGCCGTTTTTAGAATCGATGCCAACTGCGGCTGGGGAGTTGAAGAAACCATCAATAATTCGGTTGAACTAAAAAAACTAGGTGTTGAATTTCTAGAACAGCCTATGAAAGCCGACAATTGGGAAGGTCATAAAGAAGTTTTTAAACATTCTGTTCTTCCTGTAATTGCAGACGAAAGCTGTATTATTGAAGAAGATGTAGCAAAATGTTTCAATCATTTTCATGGTGTGAATGTAAAACTCGTAAAATGCGGCGGTTTAACACCTGGAAAACGTATGATTGAAGAAGCAAAAAAACTAGGATTAAGAACAATGGTGGGCTGTATGACCGAATCTACTGTCGGAATTTCTGCCATTGCTCACTTACTGCCTCAATTGGATTATGTAGATATGGACGGCGCGTTACTTTTGGCAGAAGATATTGCAACGGGCGTAACCATAAAAGACGGTGTTGTAAGTTATTCTAATTTAAACGGAACGGGAGTTACACTGCTGTAAAATGAAAGTCGAAAAATTTCCTGATCGAGTTATTGAAATTGACCAAGAACAGTATTTGTATTTTGGCGGAACTGCCTATTTGGGACTTCCAACAAACACAGCATTTCAGGATTTGGTTATTCAGAATATCTTAAAATGGGGAACAACTTACGGAAGCTCCAGAACCGCAAATATTCAATTAACGGCTTATGATGCCGGCGAAACGTTTTTAGCTTCTCACATAGGCTCAGAAAGCACCGTTACCGTTTCTTCGGGAATGCTGGCCGGAAAATTGGTTTTAGAAAAATTAAAAAAGAAAACAGCTGTTTTTTATCATTTAAATGAAATTCATTCGGCTATTCAAATTGAAAATAGTCTGCCTGTTTTTATTAATGAAAAATTGAATGATCGTTTATTAGACTCAAAACCAGAAAAAATTACAATCTTGACAGATGGTGTTCCTTCATTTCAAACTAAAGCTGTTGATTTATCTTTCTTAAAAGAAATTTCAAATCATAAAGAAGTTACATTAGTTATTGATGAATCACATTCATTAGGAATTGTGGGCGAAAATGGTTCTGGAATTTATTCCTCAATTGATTTTCCCATTAAAAGAAAAATCTTGGTTTCGTCTCTCGGAAAAGCTTTTGGATTAACAGGCGGTGTTATTGCATCAGATTCTGAATTCATTCAACAAATAAAAGAAATTGAAACTTTTACAAGTGCTGCGGGAATGAATCCAGCTTTTGTACAAACAATTTATGATGCTTCTGAAATTTATAAAATACAGCATCAAAAACTGTTAGATAATTTAAATTATATTGATTCGATTTTAATTAAAAACAACAATATCAAATTTGATAAAAACTACCCTTTAATTTATCTTTTATCAAATGAATTGGTAGAAAAACTAAAGCAGGAAAAAATCATTATCGCCAGTTTCAGATACACCAAAGAAGCCGAACCATTAAATAGAATTGTAATTACAGCCAATCATCTTAAAGAAAATTTAGATAAATTGGTTACAACTTTAAATGATTTCAATTCTAGATTTTAATCATTTTAAAAACTACCTTTGTAAAAATAAATGAGGTGTTGTAGTTTCAGATTGGAAAACTTGAAACTTGAAACAAAAAAACCTGAAACAAAAAATTATGACAAATAACGATATACTTAAAAAACTTCGCGTGGCTTTGATGCTCCGTGATGACCAGATAGTTGAAATTTTAGAATTAGTAGATTTTAGAATTTCGAAATCAGAATTAGGTGCTTTTTTTAGAGCCGAAGATCATCCAAACTATATGGAATGCGGTGATCAGGTTTTACGTAATTTCTTAAACGGATTAGTGATTCATTTAAGAGGAACTAAAGAAAATCCTAAAAACCCTAATGATGTTTTAGCTAAACATAAATCAGAAATTCCGAAGAAAGAAACTTCTAAAGAAAGACCAGAATTTAAAGCTGCTCCAAAAGATTCAGAAAAATACAGAGGTGACCAAAGTTCATCAAAATCAGGTTCATCAGCCGGAAAACCAAAAAAGAAAGCATTCCCAAAAGGAAATGGAAAACCAGCTGTTGTAGAAAAAGTGGTTTTTAAAAACGGTAAGAATAAGAAATAATTTAACCGCAAAGGGTACTGAGTTTTTTTTATCAGCTGTACACTCAAAAACGCAAAGTTCGCAAAGCTTTATCTATCCAGCTTTGCGAACTTTGCGTTTATCATTACAAAGAAAAGTAAATATCTTAGCGTGCTTTGCGGTTAACTTTAAATCTTATTCTCCTCGATTTTATCAAAAAATGCTTCTTTATAAGCAGCTCCAATTGGAAGTTCTTTTCCGTTAATGTAAACCGAATAATTGTCTGTTGATTCTAAATGCTTTAAAGAAACAACATAGGATTTTTGTATTTGAATAAAATTGTTTTCAGGCAAAGATTCGATTACATTTTTCAATGATGAATGCGTAATAATCTGCTGTTTAGAAGTATGAATACAAACATAATTCTGAAGACTTTCTACATACAAAATATCATTTAAAAAAACCTTCTGGAATTTATTCTTTCCATCTGTTTTAATAAATAAAAAATCAGGCAGATTATTTTGATTTGAAACAACTGTTTTTGACTGAGTATTCAGCTTAGAAACAGCTTGATAAAACCGTTCAAAAGATATAGGCTTTAATAAATAATCAACAGCGTTTAATTCAAAACCTTCTAATGCAAAATCAGGATATGCAGTTGTAAAAATAACTTTTATATCTTTTGAAATAATTCTGGAAATCTGTAATCCTGTTAATTGAGGCATTTGGATATCCAGGAAAATCACATCAACAGATTGTGTATTTAAAAACTCTAACGCTTTTAATGAATCGTTAAAAACTTCGGTTTTTTCTAAAAAGCTTACTTTTCCAATATAATTTTCGAGTATCCGTGTTGCAGGCGGTTCATCATCAACAATAATACATTTAAAAGCCATAAATTATTTTTTTAGCGGTATTTTTAAGTATGTCTTAAAGGTATTATTTTCTTCGCTTTTTTCAAGTACAAATTGGTTTTTATAAGCATATTCCAACCTTTTTATTAAGTTCGTAAAACCAATTCCGGTCGAGGAATAATTTTCACCGTCGGCATTATAATTAAAAGTTGAGATTTCCAGAAACTCATCTTTTATTTTAATGGAAATAACTGCGGTTTCTTTTTCTTTATTAAATTTTCCGTGTTTAAAAACATTTTCAACAAAATGAATTAATGCCGATGACAATATTCTCTCATTAGAATAATCTCCTTCAACAGAAAAATCCAAATACAATTGATCTTCAAATCGTTTTCTCTGTAAATGAATATAGTTTTTTATAAACTGAATTTCCCTTGATAGTATTGCCTCATCTTTGTCTGTTTCTGTAATTACATACCGAAGCAGATCTGAAAGAACCAAAACATCTGAAGCCATTTTATCATCTTTTAAAATTAACTGACTATAAAATGAATTCAAAGTATTAAATAAAAAATGCGGACTCACTTGTGCTTTCAGCATTTGAAATTCGGCTTTTTTATTCTCCAGCATTAATTCCTGATTTTGTTTCTGTGTATTTTGAAATTCCCAGAATAAATAACTGAAAGCACTTAAAATTACAGCAGGAAGTCCGTATAAAAAATTGTCTTTTATGTAGAACGTTATTTCTCTGCTTTCTTCAAAATAATTATGCATTCCTGTAAAATGAAACATAATTATTTCCTGAAAAAAATACCTTATACCTGCAAAAATGACTAAAGAAACCGGAATACTTAAAAAGTAAAAAAGAATTTTCTTTTTGTTTAAAAACCAGCTGCAAAAAGTATAAAAATTGAGAAGGTAAGACGCAAAAACCGAAAGCATAAAAGTCGATGTAAGCCAGAAATAAATTTTGGTTTGCTGTACCATCTCTAGTCGGTTATTTATTCCGTAATCCCAAAGACAAAAGGTTAAAAACAACCCGGCAAAAAGAATAATATGGTAGTAAAAAGGTATTTTAAGTTTCATAGAAAGCAGTTATGAAACCAAAAATACAATTATGCACTGAAACGAAAGTGTTGTTTATACAAAACCAGTTTTTCTTAGTGACAAAAACATCAAAAATCATATACCAACTTTTTGAAAGTAAAATTTGAGCACTTGATCAAATAAAACCTGTAATTCATCAAAAAGGAAGAAAACACTTCTAACACACTTATACATTTGTTGTGAATCTAAACTAAAACAATCATGCAGAAAATCATTTTATTACTAGCACTTCTTACATTTAATCTTTCATCATCTCAAATAAAAAAGAAACAGGTTTTATTAATTGGAACTTTTCATTATGCAAATCCAGGTCTTGACGTTGCCCAACTAAATAGTTTCAGCATTATGTCTGAAAAGAGCCAAAAGGAACTCGAAATTATGAGTGACAAAATCAAAAAGTTTGGGCCTGATAAAATATTTGTAGAATGGGAATTTAGCAAACAAACCGACTTGGATAAGTTTTATAATAAAAATACTGACAGCCTTTTTAAAAACAACAAAAGTGAAATAACACAATTGGCACTTCGTACAGCTAAAAAACTGAATCATAAAAAATTATACGGAATGAATCTTTACACTCCTTTTCGATATGACAGTTTAATGATGGCAATGGAAAAAGCAAACCAAAAGGATTTAATACAAAGAAATAAAGTGGTGACAGAAAATTTCGAAAAACAGCATAACGAAAAAATTAGAAAAAGTTCTTTACAAGAAATGATGCTGTATTACAATACAAAACAATCCGAAAATGAAAATATTCAATGGTATTTGGAAGTAGCAAACAGAGGTGGAAATCCAGATGATTTTACTGGAGCATCTTTAGTTGCAAATTGGTACAAAAGAAACTTATATATGTATTCTTTAATTCAAAAATTGACTGAAAGTACAGATAATAAAATAATGATTTTAGTTGGTGCTGGTCATGCTGCATTGATTAGAGAATTTATATCTCATGATCCTACATTTGAACTTGTAGATTTGGCGACGGTATTGAAATAATAAATTTTAACCGCAAAGCACGCAAGGATTTTTATATATAAGAATCTACATAAACGCAAAGTTCGCAAAGCTTTACCCATATAGCTTTGCGAACTTTGCGTTTGTATTCATAATCCTTGACAAAAAACTTGCGCCCTTTGCGGTTAAATTAACTCTAAAAAAAATCCCTCCACAATGGAGGGATTTTCTATATAAATTGATTTCTTATTTAATTAAGAAAGAGCAGCTTTAACTTGGTCAGCAGCTTCTTGGAATTGAACTGCAGATAAGATTGGCATACCAGAGTTGTCAATTAATTCTTTTGCAATTTCAGCATTTGTTCCTTGCAAACGAACGATAATTGGCACTTTAATAGCGTCTCCCATGTTTTTGTAAGCGTCAACAACACCTTGAGCAACACGGTCACAACGAACAATACCTCCGAAGATGTTAATTAAGATAGCTTTTACGTTTGGATCTTTCAAGATAATTCTGAAAGCTGTTTCAACACGTTTTGCATCAGCAGTTCCTCCTACGTCAAGGAAGTTAGCAGGCTCAAAACCAGCATATTTAATTAAATCCATAGTTGCCATTGCAAGACCAGCTCCGTTTACCATACATCCTACAGTACCGTCAAGGTCAACATAGTTTAGACCAACTTCTTTAGCTTCAACTTCGATTGGATTCTCCTCACGGATATCTCTCATTTCAGCATATTTAGGTTGTCTGTATAAAGCGTTATCGTCGATGTTAACTTTAGCATCAACCGCTAAGATTTTGTTATCAGAAGTTTTTAAAACTGGGTTGATTTCAAACATAGAAGCATCAGAACCAATGTAAGCATTGTAAAGTGCGTCGATGAATTTAACCATTTCTTTGAAAGCATTTCCAGAAAGTCCTAAGTTAAAAGCAATTCTTCTAGCCTGGAAACCTTGTAATCCAACAGTTGGATCAATTTCTTCAGTAAAGATTAAGTGTGGAGTATGCTCAGCAACTTCTTCGATATCCATTCCACCTTCAGTAGAATACATAATCATGTTGCGTCCTGTACCTCTATTCAATAAAACAGAAACATAAAATTCAGAAGTTTCGCTTTCACCTGGATAGTAAACATCTTCTGCAACTAATACCTTATTTACTTTTTTACCTTCAGGCGGAGTCTGAGGTGTAATCAACTGCATTCCGATGATTTGTTCTGCTAACTCTTCAACTTGTTGTAAGTTTTTTGCCAGCTTAACTCCACCACCTTTTCCACGACCACCTGCGTGAATTTGTGCTTTTATTACATGCCATCCTGTACCAGTTTCGGCAGTTAATTGTTTTGCAGCAGCTACAGCTTCAACCGCATTGTTAGCCACAATTCCGCGTTGTACGCGTACTCCGTAACTCGCTAAAATTTCTTTTCCTTGATATTCGTGTATGTTCATAATATAGAATTTGTCTGGTTCTGAATTTATTTCAGAATAAAAGTGCGACAAAAGTAACAAAATACAACTTAATAGTAAAATCTTTTTCAATTAAATAATATTGTATACAGGTATAAACCGTTGAATATTTCTCAACGCAAACAAATCGTTAACGGAACAATTTGTTAATGTTAACACAAATCGCAGAAAACGTTTGATATTTAACAAAAAATTCACTGAATTTATTGGCCTTACGACGATTTTTCTTAATATATTTTATTCTCAATTATGATTTTGATAATTCGCAATGGTTTATATAATAATATTATCATTTAAGAACCCTTTTTCTAATATTACTACAAAAATGAAAGCGAATAGATAATTTCACTACATTATGTTTAACGAAATCTTTATTTTTGTAAAAAAAATATCAAGAATGAGAGTTAAAGAACAAGGGCTTTATCTGCCTGAATTTGAACACGACAATTGTGGTGCAGGATTTATTTGTAATTTGAATGGTATTAAGTCAAATGATATTATTCACAAAGCATTAGACATCTTAATTAAATTGGAACATCGTGGTGCCGTAAGTTCTGATGGAAGAACTGGTGACGGGGCCGGAATTTTATTCGACATTCCTCATGATTTTTTTAAGAAAGTATGTGACTTTGAAATCCCAGAAGCGCGTGAGTATGCAGTAGGAATGGTTTTTTTACCAAAAAGCAAAAACCAGGTTTCTTTTTGTATTAATGCATTTGAAGCTACAATCAAAGACCAAAACTTAAAAGTTTTAGGCTGGAGAGATGTACCCGTTGACGTTGAAAATCTAGGTGAAATTGCCGCAGAAAAAGAACCAACAGTTAAACAAGTTTTCGTTTCTAAAAACGGTCAGGATTTAACTGAACAAGAATTTAATGCAAAACTTTTTGCAGCTAGAAAAATTGCTGAACATGCCGTAAGAGGATCAAAAACCTCAGAAAGCCACATGTTTTATTTTACTAGTTTATCGACAACTACTATAATATATAAAGGTCTATTGATGCCGGAAGACATCAGCCGTTATTATATAGATTTGAAAGATCCAGACTTGGTGACTCGTCTTGCACTTGTACACCAGCGTTTCTCTACAAATACATTCCCATCTTGGGACTTAGCTCAGCCGTTTAGATACATGTGTCATAATGGTGAGATCAACACACTTCGTGGAAACGTAAGCCGTATGCGTGCTCGTGAAGAGCTTATGCAGAGCAAAGTTTTTGGCGATGATATCAAAAAATTATTCCCAATTATCTTAGAAGGAAAATCAGATTCTGCCTCTATGGATATGGTGGTTGAACTTTTATTAATGACTGGCCGTTCGCTTCCAGAGGCAATGATGATGGTAGTTCCTGAAGCTTGGGAAAAACACCAGACAATGTCTCCGGAAAAAAGAGCTTTCTATGAATACAACGCTTGTATCATGGAGCCTTGGGATGGTCCTGCTTCTATTCCGTTTACAGATGGAAACGTAATTGGAGCTTTACTAGACAGAAACGGATTGCGTCCTTCTCGTTATACATTAACGAAAAGCGGATTCGTAATTATGTCATCTGAAATTGGTGTATTAGACATCGATCCAGAAGATGTAATCCAACATGGTCGTTTAGAGCCAGGTAAAATGTTCTTGGTTGATATGAACGAAGGCCGTATCATCGAAGACGAAGAAGTTAAAAAAGCGATCGTTACAAAACGTCCTTACCAGCAATGGGTTGACGAAAACTTATTGCCATTAGCCAGCGTTCCTTACACAAACAACCCTACTCCTGTTGAAAAATTAGATTTCTTAACAAGACAGCGTTTGTTTGGTTATACAATTGAAGATTTAAAAACAATCATCAACCCAATGGGTAGCGACGGAGCTGAAGCAATCAGTTCTATGGGTAACGATACTCCTTTGGCAGTTCTTTCAGATCAGCCACAGTTGTTGTACAATTACTTCAAACAATTATTTGCTCAGGTTACAAACCCGCCGTTGGATGGTATTCGTGAAGAAATCATTACTGATATCAGTTTAGCAATTGGTGGAGATTTCAATATTTTCGAAATTGAATCTAAACAATGTAAAAAATTAAAAATCCAAAATCCAGTTGTTTCTAACGAGGATTTGGATAAAATTAGAAATATAGATCACCCAGATTTCAAATCGGCTACTATTTCTACTTTATATAAAATCGAAAAAGGAGTTAACGGTTTAGAAAGAGCTCTTGAAAAATGTGTTCAGGCTACTTTTAAAGCAGTTGAAGAAGGATGTAACATCATCATTTTATCTGACAGAGGTGTAAGCGAAGAATTAGCTCCAATCCCTATGTTATTGGCTTGTTCTTACATTCACCACTCTTTGAACATTTTACAGGTTCGTTCTAAATTCGGAATCATCATCGAATCTGCTGAACCAAGAGAACCTCATCATTTTGCTTTATTGTTTGGATATGGTGCAAGCGCCATCAACCCTTACATGGTAAACGAAATCATTCACGATCAGGTTGAAAAAGGTTTCATTACAAAAGTAAAAGCGGATTACGCTGTAGTTAACTACAACAAAGCGATTGCAAAAGGAATCGTGAAAATCATGAACAAAATTGGTATCTCTACTTTACATTCTTACAGAGCTGCTCAGATTTTCGAGATTTTAGGATTAAACAAAACATTTACATCTAAATACTTCCCTTACACTCCATCTAGAATTGAAGGAATTGGTTTAATGGAAGTTGAAAAAGAGGTTAAAAAACGTTTCCAAAAAGCTTTCCCAAATTCAAAAATTGCAAACTTGCTTTCTCTTGAAATTGGAGGTATTTACAGATGGAGACGTGGTGGTGAAAAACACATGTTTAACCCAACCACTATTTCTAAATTACAACAGGCAGTTCGTTTAAACAGCCCTGAAAGTTATAAAGAATACTCTAATGCCGTTAACGAGCAGAGCTCAAACTTAATGACCATTAGAGGTTTATTTGAATTCAACAATTTAGATCCAATTTCTATTGACGAAGTTGAGCCTTGGACAGAAATTGTAAAAAAATTCAAAACAGGTGCAATGTCTTACGGATCTATTTCTAGAGAAGCACACGAGAATTTAGCAATTGCAATGAACAGAATTGGCGGGAAAAGCAACTCTGGAGAAGGTGGAGAAGATCCAAAACGTTTCCAGAAAGAAATTAACGGAGATTCTAGAAACTCTGCAATTAAGCAAGTTGCGTCAGGACGTTTTGGTGTTTCGATCAACTATTTGACAAACGCTAAAGAAATCCAGATTAAAATGGCTCAGGGAGCAAAACCTGGTGAAGGTGGACAGTTACCTGGAGAAAAAGTAGTGCCTTGGATTGCTGAAACCAGAAACTCTACACCTTATGTAGGTTTGATTTCGCCTCCTCCTCACCACGATATTTACTCAATTGAGGATTTATCTCAGTTGATTTACGATTTGAAAAATGCAAACCGTGAAGCTCGTATTAACGTAAAATTAGTTTCTGAAGTTGGAGTTGGAACCATCGCTGCCGGTGTTGCCAAAGCAAAAGCCGACGTTATCTTAATTTCTGGTTATGACGGAGGAACGGGAGCTGCACCATTAACATCTTTACAGCACACAGGTATTCCGTGGGAACTTGGTTTAGCTGAAGCCCAACAGACTTTGATCTTAAACGATTTAAGAAGCCGTGTAGTACTTGAATGTGACGGACAGTTAAAAACAGGTCGTGACGTTGCTATTGCAGCTTTATTAGGAGCTGAGGAATTCGGATTTGCAACTGCACCGCTTGTAGCTTCTGGATGTATCATGATGAGAGCTTGTCACTTAAATACCTGCCCAGTTGGTATTGCAACTCAGGATCCAGAATTGAGAAAAAATTTCAAAGGAACTCCAGAGCACGTAATCAACTTCATGTATTTTATTGCTGAAGAGTTAAGAGAAATCATGGCGCAGTTAGGTTTCAGAACTTTAAAAGAAATGGTAGGTCAGTCACAAAAATTAAATGTGAACAAAGCCATCAAACATTATAAAGCAAATGGTTTAGACTTGTCATCAATTCTATACAAACCGGAAAAAGCGAAAACGCAGCCAAATCATAATACAACGACTCAAGATCACCAACTTGAAAACGTATTGGATTTTGATATCATCAAAGAAGCTATTCCGTCTATCTATAGAAAAGAGAAAACAAGAGTAACCTTTAAAATTAAAAATACAGACCGTTCTGTAGGTGCTATTTTGAGTAACGAAATCTCAAAAATCTACGGCGCACAAGGATTACCTGATGACACTATTTTAGTTGATTTTGAAGGTTCTGCTGGACAAAGTTTTGGTGCATTCGCAACAAACGGATTGTCATTTAAAATTCACGGAAACTGTAATGATTATTTAGGAAAAGGTCTTTCTGGAGGAAAATTAATTGTAAAAGTACCTCCTACTGCGACTTTCAACCCTGAAGACAATATCATTATCGGAAACGTTGCCCTTTACGGAGCTATTACCGGAGAGGCTTATATTAATGGAATGGCCGGAGAGCGTTTCTGTGTGAGAAATTCTGGAGCAACAGCAGTTGTTGAAGGAATTGGAGATCACGGATGCGAGTACATGACTGGTGGTACAGTAGTAGTTTTAGGAAAAACAGGAAGAAACTTCGCAGCTGGTATGAGCGGTGGTGTGGCTTATGTTTACGATCCAAATAAGAAATTCGATTCTACAGTTTGTAACATGGAAATGGTTGCATTCGACCCAATGGAAGAAGAAGATCTTACGAAACTAAGAAAACTGATCAAAAATCATTCGTTGTACACAAGCAGTCCATTAGCAAAAAGAATTTTAGCAGACTGGGAAAACCAACAACAGCACTTCGTAAAAGTAATGCCAACTGATTACAAAAAAGCATTACAAAGAATTGCAGAAGAGAAAAAAATAGAAGAATTAATAGCGGGATAAATGATTTTAGAATTCAGATTTTAGATTTTAGATTTATTTACGATGTCTTCCTGAGCGAAGTCGAAGGATGAAACTGGAATTTAAGAATTGGAATTTTTAAACATTTAGATTTAATTAAAATGTCATGGGTAAAATAGGCGGATTTAAAGAATATAACAGAGCCGACGAAAGTAATTTAGCAGTAGCAGAACGTGTTTCTAACTACAACGAATTTACTATTCCGGTACCAAAAGATAAATTAAAAGAACAAGGATCAAGATGTATGGACTGTGGAATTCCTTTTTGCCACAGTGGTTGTCCGTTAGGAAATTTAATTCCTGACTTCAACGACATGGTGCATCAGGAAGAATGGCAGAGTGCATTAGAGATTTTACAATCTACTAATAACTTCCCTGAATTTACAGGTCGCTTATGCCCTGCTCCATGTGAGAAATCATGTGTATTAGGAATCATCAAAGATCCGGTTTCTATCGAAAACATCGAAAAAAGCATCGTAGAAAGAGGTTTCGCCGAAGGATGGATTAAACCACAAGCGCCAAAAACAAGAACTGGTAAAACAGTTGCTGTTATTGGTTCAGGACCTGCAGGTCTAGCAGCTGCTCAGCAATTAAACAGAGCTGGTCACACGGTTACTGTTTTTGAAAGAGACAACGCAATTGGAGGTTTATTACGTTACGGAATTCCAAACTTCAAATTAGAAAAAGGAATTATCGATCGTCGTGTAGCTATTCTTGAAGCAGAAGGAATCACTTTCAAAACTAATGTAAATGTTGGTGTTAATTTCAGTGTTGAAGAATTAAACCAATTCGATTCTATCGTTTTATGCGGAGGAGCAACTGAAAGAAGAAGCTTGCCAACTAAAGGAATCGAAAGCAAAGGTGTTGTTCAGGCAATGGATTTCTTAACACAGCAAACTAAAGTTTTATACGGAGAATCAATTCCAGATCAGGTTAAAGCAACTGGAAAAGACGTAATCGTTATTGGTGGTGGAGATACAGGTTCTGACTGTATTGGAACTTCAAACAGACACGGAGCAAAATCGGTAACTAATTTTGAGATTTTACCAAAACCTCCAGTTGGAAGAAGCGAGTCAACTCCATGGCCTTTCTGGCCGTTGCAGTTAAAAACATCTTCTTCTCACGAAGAAGGATGTGACAGAAACTGGTTAATCAATACTAAAGAATTCATTTCTAACGATAAAGGTGAGTTAACTGGATTAAAAACAGTTGAAGTGCAATGGAAAATGACTCCTGGTCAGCGTCCTGAATTAATCGAAAAAGAAGGTTCTGAAAAAATCTGGCCTTGCGATTTAGCTTTATTGGCTCTTGGATTTACAGGTCCGGAGAAAACATTAAGCGAGCAATTAGGAATCGAAACTGATATGAGAAGCAACTACAAAGCGCATAACTATCAGACAAACGTACCTCACATTTTCACTGCTGGTGATATGAGAAGAGGACAATCATTAATCGTGTGGGCTATTTCAGAAGGTCGCGAAGCTGCAAGAGAAGTAGATTTATTCCTTATGGGATCTACAAACTTGCCTACTAAAGGAAAAGGAGATTTACCGAGCTTATAATTTTAAGGTTCTGAGATACTAAGATGCTAAGGTTCTAAGCTTTTTCCTTGCATTTTATTATTCTTTTCCGATAAACAACATAACTACTAACAAACCCTTGAATTTAATATTCAGGGGTTTTGTTTTTTTGTTTGCCACAGATTATCATGATTAAAAGGATTTTTTTCTTGGCCACGAATTACGCGAATTTTCACGAATTTCTATTTTCTGGCCGATTTCTATTTCAAATATAACTCGTGGTTCAATCACGGGAAATCAATATATGATTGCGTCCAATCCGTAACGTTCTCCGTAGTTGAAACCACGGGCTATATTTTGAGCATTTTTTGCGAAAAATCTAAGATTAAAAATTTGTGGAAATTCGCGTAATTCGTGGCCAAGAAAAAAATCATTTTTAATCTGTGAAATCTGTAGCTAAAAAAAATAATTTCAACAGCATTTAAGAATAAGTTAATTCATGAATTCATGGCAAAAAAACTTAGTACCTTAGCATCCTAGTACCTCAGTACCTTAAAAAAGGTTATAAAATTCCAAAACAAGCAACTTTTTGTTTAAAATAAAACAATTTGTTATAATTTGTTATTTTTCTACAAATTATTTGCTGATAGATAAAAGTGTAATAACTTTGCCCAAAATGATTTAAAAATGCAAGCAAAAGATTTACTGCAGTTAGCAGACCAATTTGGAAGTCCGTTGTATGTTTACGATGCCGAAAAAATCCAATCTCAGTACAATAGGTTAACTAAAGCTTTCTCTAAGGTAGAAAACTTAAGAGTTAATTACGCCATGAAGGCATTGTCAAATGTTGCGATTCTTCAGTTATTAAAGAACATGGGGTCTGGTTTAGATACTGTATCAATTCAGGAAGTTTTATTAGGACTTCATGCTGGCTATGAACCCGAAAGAATTTTCTTTACACCAAACGGCGTTTCTCTGGAAGAAATCGAAGAAGTAGCCGCAATGGGTGTACAAATTAATATTGACAACTTATCTATTCTGGAGCAATTCGGAACAAAACACCCGCATATTCCGGTATGTATTCGTATCAATCCACACGTAATGGCGGGCGGAAACGCTAACATTTCTGTGGGACACATCGATAGTAAATTCGGGATTTCTGTTCACCAGATTCCGCATATATTGCGAATTGTCGAAAACACAAAAATGAGCATCGTGGGAATTCACATGCACACAGGATCTGATATTTTAGATATCGAAGTATTCTTGTATGCTGCTGAAATCTTATTTGATACAGCTAAACATTTCAAAGATTTACAATTCTTAGATTTTGGAAGCGGCTTCAAAGTTCCTTACAAAAAAGACGATATCGAAACAGACATCGAAGAATTAGGTAAAAAATTATCAAAAAGATTCAACGCTTTCTGTGCTGAATATGGAAGAGATTTAACGCTGATTTTCGAACCAGGAAAATTCCTGGTAAGCGAAGCAGGTCATTTCTTAGTAAAAGTAAACGTTGTAAAACAAACAACATCAACCGTTTTTGCTGGAGTAGATAGTGGTTTCAACCACTTAATCCGTCCAATGTTATACGGATCTTCGCACCATATCGAAAACATCTCAAACCCAAAAGGAAAAGAGCGTTTTTACTCTGTTGTTGGATACATTTGTGAAACTGATACTTTTGCAAACAACCGTAGAATTCAGGAAATTACAGAAGGAGATATTTTATCTTTCAGAAATGCCGGAGCATATTGTTTCTCAATGTCTTCAAACTACAATTCAAGATACAAACCAGCCGAAGTTTTATGGATGAACGGTCAGGGAATCTTGATTCGCCAAGCTGAAACATTTGAAGATTTACTTAAAAATCAAATTCCGCTGCCACAAGAAATTGCTGCTACGGTTTAACAATAGAAAAAAAAGAGAATATCACTTTAATCCCGTTTCTTAATTGAGGCGGGATTTTTTTATTCCAGATTTTTAAGTTTAGATTTTAGATTATTTTGCAAACGTCTTGTCAGGCTGAGCGAAGTCGAAGCCCACGCAAAGTAACCACAATATTTGTCATTTCGACGTAAGGAGAAATCTTCGCAAGTAGCTCCACAAAGTATTCTTTTCATTTCAGTATAGACCACCCGAAAACTAACCACCAAATTTGTCATTTCGACGAAGGAGAAATCTCTGCAAGAAACTCCAAAAAGTTTTGGAATTTGAAGCTGCTAAAATTAGCGTTTTACAAAGTCGTTGAACGCGTCCGTTCGAATCGGTCTTTCGGCTATATTTTTTGCCCCCGTTAGAAATTAAAATTGAATCACTTAGAATTATTGGAACAATTAAGATTCGAAGGGCTGAACGGAATTGAGTGGAGCAAAGTATAATTATAAGTAAAAACAATCATAATGGTATTGCAAAATAATCAAAAACTATTTATATTTGTTTTTTCTTATCATCATACTATATAATATAAACATCAAATGTTAAAGTCTTGGGTTTGAAAAGTTAAATTATTGTTAAAGTTTAACAAGTCGAACATGATAATTATTTAAAAATCAAATATTTACAAACTTAAAACCAAATTTATTAATAATACACATGATGCTTGAACAGGACTATTAAGTATCTTTGTTAAGGTAATCCTAGAAATGGGAAAAAAGGCTAATATGCCCTGAGAAGCACTAGCCTTTGATGTTGCGTAATCGAATTTACAACGATTAGTAAATTTCGAATGTGAATGTTCTTTGACATAAGACTCTGTAAATTGATAAGTTGACGCTTATCATTCCATTGGTACTAATTTTAAATTCATTATACATGAACGAGGCACCAGCAGGATATAGATATATTTACTCTAGATATAGAACAATCAAGGGTAAAAGAATCTACAAAGCTGATGGCGGACTGTATAGATTTCTAGTAAAAATCTAAAGTCGCATCAATTAATTATGGTATACAGATCTTGTCAAAGAGAATGCTGTTGATGGACAAAAAAAGTTCTACTGAATCGGGTAGGACTTTTTATTTTTACGGAAATCCGTAATTGTCACTTTTACGTCAAGCGCACGGTCAAAAATAACGCATTTAATACTTTTGTGTGCACATTAAAATACCGAAAACATTAATTTATATTGATTCTAAATAAGCAACCAGTTGACTATTAATTAATTAACCTTTTTTAACGATTTTATTATCGCCAAAATACACGTTTTTTTATGTTTTTTATGACACCTTTTTCGCAAAAAATGAAAAAAAACACGTAAAAAACCACAAAATGAACAAGTAAAAACTTACTTTCCACACAATTAAACGTCATTTTTTAGATTTCTCGCGCAAAATTTGTGTCAATAATAAACGATTTAACATAATTGCGTTCAAGCAATGTCAAGTAATACGCAATTTACAAAGATTATGTCACTAATACAAGAACCTGCTAGCGCGAGCGTCCCGCTCGTGAACAGCTGAAGAAATCAACAACACAAAAACTTTACGTGCACGAGCGAGACGCTCGCGCCAGCAAGTATATTATTCTTTTAGATTTTGAACTTTTTCAAGAAGCATTTCATCGATTTCATCCAGAAATTCAAATGCATCCAGAGGAAAAAGCTGATGTACAACTTCTAAAATTAAAGACAAATTAATAGTTGTTTTTATATCTGTTTCTGAAATTTTATGCACATCGTTATCTACGCCTAAAACGCATAGTTTTAGCATTTCGCTAATAGCACAGCCAAGTTCATAATAACTTGAAAATTTAACTTTGGCAACATATTGCACATTTTCTTTATTCGCCGATTTTAGAGTTTTAAAATAATAACACATTAATTTTCTAAATTTCTCTTCATTTTCCATTTCATTTTTTTCCATCGGTATTTAATTTCTTGTTTGTATTTTTGGGCATTTATTTTATTTAACAATCTTTAATTTTTAAAGTAAGAAAAATTGTATTTTTACTTCTCGCAAGTAATCAATAGATTTTCGGGTAATCGACAAATGATAATTGTATCTTACAAAGTATTTTTGTTTTTTACAACGATCAAAAAATCTAAAATTTTTTAAATATCTTTGAGCTATGACTACAACAGCAAAACCAAAACATATTGGACGAAACATAAGCCGAATCAGAGAGCTTAGAGGTATGAAACAAGAAGCACTTGCTTTTGCAATTGGTGTTACACAGCAAACTGTTTCAAATATTGAAGGAAGTGAAACCATTGAAGATGATAAATTAGATGCAATTGCTGAAGTTTTAGGCGTTTCGGCAGAAGCTATAAAAAATTATAGTGACGAAGCTGTATTTAATATTATTGGAAATACAGTTAACAATCATGATAATGCAGCTCTTTTTCAATATCATCCAACATTCAATCCAATAGATAAATTGATTGAATCTTATGAAGAAAACAAAAAGCTTTACGAGCGTCTAGTTCAGGCCGAAAAAGACAAAAACGAATATTTAGAAAAATTACTAAAAGGAAAATAATTTCCTCGATAATAAAAATCCAGCAAAAGCACAAAGTTCTTATGATTTTGTGCTTTTTTTGTAAACGAAAAACAAACAAATAAAATACAACAAAATGAAACCACAAATACGAATCCTTGTTTACTCAATTCTATTCTTTTTATACCTTACTTCTACAACCTTTTTTCTTTCGGTAGGCGAAAAATTAAAAACCGATCCTTATATAACTTTAGGCTGCGGATTTGCCGTTTTCAATCTCATTTATGCCTTTTTCGGATTAAAGTGGAACATATTACTAAATATAATCTCGGCTATTGGTATTGCTGCTTTATCTCTATTCTTGGCTTTAAAATTCACCAATCTGCATTTGTTTATAGATTACGATCCGTATCAGGTTAAAACCGCCATATTTGCGAATGCTGTTTTCTCAATTATTTTTTGGGAAATTGTGTATCAGATAAAAATTAGAAAATCATAAATTAAAATCAAAACTCCCCAAATCTAAAACCAAAAACAATGAAAATTACGATTTCCCTGTCGGCATTATTCCTGTTATTTACTGCCAATGTTTTCAGCCAGACCCTAGCCGATTTAAAGTTAAAAACAAAAGAAATTCCAAAAGGTTATACAGCAAACGACGGTCAAATTTGTGTTACGCCTCAGGCCTGCAATTTTTATACTGATATCGAAACCTACAGTAATATTGTGGGAGTCGTAAAAAGCAAACAGATTCAAAGTTTTAAAAACAGAGCCGACAGCGGTTCTATTATGTATTTTGAATTTGAACACGTTTTTAAAGGCGACAGATTTCTACAGGGATTATTATGGGGAAAAGCCGGCCAGCCAACCGATGAACGTCCGGAAGAATATTTGGCAAAAGGAAAATTTCTAATTATTTGGAGTTTTCGCCCAGACAGCCCAGTTAAAGAAAAATCAGAAACAAAAATTGAGGCTATTTTGCAATAAGCAATAAATTTCTATTTACTGTGAAAGCTCCGGAGGAGTGCAATATTTATAGCACAATTTATTTCCAGAGATAAAAGCTCCAGAGGAGCGGCATATTTTTAAACAATATATATTTCGCTCCGCTGGAGCTTGAAATCTGCGTGTACATCATTGTTATAAATATTATGCTCCTCCGGAGCATTTTTTATTAGACAATTTAATTTCAACGAATAAATCATAAACAAAAATTGAGGCTATTTTGCAATAATCGATGCATTTCTATTTACTGTGAAAGCTCCGGAGGAGTGTAATATTTATAGCATAATTTATTTCCAGAGATAAAAAGCTCCAGAGGAGCGGCATATTTTTAAACAATATATATTTCGCTCCGCTGGAGCTTGAAATCTGCGTGTACATCATTTTTATAAATATTATGCTCCTCCGGAGCATTTTTTTATTGAACAATCTAATTTCAACGAATAAATCAGAAATAAAAATTGAGGCTATTTTGCAATAAGCAATACATTTCTATTTACTGTGAAAGCTCCGGAGGAGTATAATATTTATAGGATAATTTATTTCTATTGGTAAAAAGCTCCAGAGGAGCGGCATATTTTTAAACAATATATATTTCGCTCCGCTGGAGCTTTAAATCTGCATGTACATCATTGTTATAAATATTATGCTTCGGAGAAGCATACTTTAATTAAACAGTTTAATTTCAACAAATAGATCAGAGACAAAAATTGAGGCTATTTTGCAATAAACAATACATTTTCTATTTAATGCGAAAGCTCCGGAGGAGTGCAATATTTATAGCACAATTCATTTCCATACACAAAAAGCTCCAGAGGAGCGACACATTTTAAACAATATATATATCGCTCCGCTGGAGCTTGAAATCTGCGTGTACATCATTGTTATAAATATTATGCTCCTCTGGAGCATTTTTTGTTGAACAATCTAATTTCAACAAAGACACACTGTTGCTGCAAATTTTCATTTTCCTGTAACTTTCTTGTAAACCTTTTTTTATATTTTAGCGATTCCAAATACACCTAAATTGCAATTCAAAAACATGAAATTCAAAATTTTACTTTTATCCGCCTTTATTTTTATCTCTTGCAAAAAAGAATCAACAACCGACAAAACACCAGTTGCTTTAAAAGACACAGTTGTAACAATCGAAGAAAATGAAATTATAAACGACGACTTCGATACAATTGTAATTTCTGCAAAACATAAAACAAACAAAATTCTATGCGATTTAGACGGAGACGGAAAAAACGAAACTGTTGAAATTGTTCGAAGTACAAATAACGATAAAAGTGGTCTGCGAATAATTTTTGGAAACGGAAACCGCACAGATTATTTCGGAATGGGACATAATATTCTGGGACAGGGTTTTGACGAAATTGACTGGGCCGGAGTATTCGAAAAAGCTTCAAAAGGAAACATTGTATGGAACAATGTAAATGAAGACGGCGAAATTATGGGCGATGAAGAAATAAAAGAAGAAGACAAAATAAAACTGCCAAACGACGGAATCTTTATTCACGCCGATGAAAGCTGCGGAGGTGGGATTATTTACCTAAATAATGGTAAATACGATTGGGTTCAGCAGGAATAAAACCGTAAAAATAACTTCCTAAATAATTTTGAATATGAAAAGTACATTAGAAATTGCTAGTCGTTTTAAAGAAATTATCCTAAACGGAACCTGGGTTGCAAACACAAATTACAAACTCCAGCTCGAAAATCTGGATTGGAAAATCGCAGTAAAACCCATTCAAAACTTAAATACAATTGCAATTCTGGCACAGCATATTCATTATTACATTAACGGACTTAATGAGGTTTTTAAAGGCGGAACACTCGATATAAAAGACAAATTCAGTTTTGACTTTCCTCCTATTCAATCACAGGAAGAATGGAATAACTTTTTAGAAAAGTTCTGGAACGACAGTCAAAAATTTGCTTCTTTTGTTGAACAAATGCCAGATGAAAAACTCAATGAACCCTTCGTTGATGAAAAATACGGTACTTATAGAAGAAATATTGACTGCATGATCGAACACAGTTATTATCATTTAGGGCAGATTGTATTGATTAAAAAGCTACTTACTCAATAAAACCCAAATTAATTTTTTAAACGCCAAAATAAAATTTATGAAAAATATTTTCATCGTATTACTTTCTGTAATTCTCTTTTCAAGCTGTAAAGAAGATAAAAAAGAAGAAATTAAAACCACAGCAAAAACCGAATCAGAAGCAATTGAAGACAAAGACTTTGTTTTAACGGTAGAAAAAATCGATTCGACACAATTTCCAAGTTCAATAAAATACGAAGGTTTTATTAAAAATGCCGTTCGATGGAAAGATAAAGCAGGAGATAATATTGTGATTACAACCGAAACAGGTTATCATATAAACAAAAAATTTCAACATGAAACCGACGGTTCTGATGCCGAATTGTTTGCGTATCATTTTATAGTTTCGGGAAATGAAGCAAAACAAACCTGGAAAGTTTACGATTATATTTCTGATTGTCCAGTTGATATTGTGGCTTCGTTTGTAAAAAACACATTTCAGGTTACAGATTTAAACAAAAACGGAATTGCCGAAACATGGTTAATGTACAAAACTGTCTGCCACGGCGATGTGAGTCCGTGCGACATGAAGGTTATCATGTACGAAGGAAATCAAAAATATGCTATGCGAGGCGAAAGCAAAGTTGCTGTTGGACTTCTTGACAATGGCAAAGAACAATATATAGGCGGTGAATATAAACTGGATGAAAACTTCAAAAAAGGCCCGAAAGTTTTTAAAGAGTTTACTCAAAAATTATGGAGCGATAATCTAATTGAAACCTGGGAAGATTAATTTTCTTATTAATATTTCTGAGAAAAAAACGCTCTTTTCTACTCCTCAAAATATTTTAAAAAAGGCATAGTTGTTGAAAGTTAAAAAAGATATATTTACACCTTCAATTAAAGAATGCCATGCAAAAAATTACCCTTTTATTCTCTATACTATTTTTAGCTCTTTCGTCATGCGGAGTTAAAACAACACAGTCGATGCTTAGTGACGGAAATTACGATGGCGCCATCGACAGAGCGGTCGAAGCACTTCGAACTAAAAAAGATTCTAAAGGAAAACAAGATTATGTTTATCTGCTGGAAGAAGCGTTTGCAAAAGCTAAAGACCGCGATTTGCGCAATCTTGAAATGATGACAAAAGAAGCGAATCCTGCAAATACAGAACGTATTTACAATACATATTTACAACTTAATAATCGTCAGGAAAAAATTCGCCCTTTACTGCCTCTGCCTTTATTGAAACAAGGAAAAAACGCTTATTTCCCATTTGATAATTATTCAGATCAAATTGTAAGCAGTAGAAATGCACTTTCAAAATATTTATATGAAAATGCTTCGGGTCTTTTAAAATCTAACAACAAACTCGATTTTAGAAAAGCCTATGATGATTTTGCGTATTTGGAAAGCATCAACCCAAATTACAAAAACACTAAAAAACTGATGGACGACGCCCAGTTTAAAGGAACTGATTTTGTAGATGTTTACGCGAAAAATGAAACCGAAATGGTAATTCCCAAATTACTTCAGGAAGACTTACTGGATTTTAAAACTTACGGATTAAACGATAAATGGACGGTCTATCATAATGCCAGACAAAAAAATATAGTGTACGATTACAGCCTGATTATCAACTTTAGACAAATCCTAATTTCGCCGGAACAGATAAAAGAAAAGGAATTCATTAAAGAAAGACAAATAAAAGATGGTGTAAAAACACTTGTAGACAGTCGCGGAAGACCTGTAAAAGACAGTTTAGGCAAAGAAATAAAAGTTGACAATTACAGAACACTTCGTGCTAATATTTACGAATTCAGACAATTTAAATCCTGTCAGATAACAGCAAAAGTTGATTACATTGATATAAAAACAAATCAGTTAATCCAGACTTTCCCGGTAAGCAGTGAATTTGTTTTTGAAAATATTTATTCGACTTACAAAGGCGATAAAAATGCATGCGAAGACAGTTATATCTCTTATTTTAATAAACGTGCTGTTCCGTTCCCTAATAATGAACAAATGGTCTATGATACGGGAGAAGACCTGAAAGCGAGACTTAAAGATATTATTGTCAAAAATAAATTTAGACTGTAATTCAATATAAAAAACTGAGAAATTAATATCATTAAATGTATAGTTTAATTCTTGCTAATATAATTTAAAATTCTACTTTTATAGAAATTTAAACCAAAGCAGATATATGAAAAAAATTACTTTTAGTTTTTTATTGATTTTCTTTATTTTTAAAATTAATGCCCAAGTTAGTGCCTATACATTTTCTCAAAGCCCTGGAACATATAAAAAAATTACAACGGGAACAGTCTTAGGAATTATTAGAAATGAAGACCAAAGGTTTGTAAATCCCGCAAATCTCGCTGGAAATTCATTAGATGAGGGGCCCGGATTCCCAATCGGTTTTGATTTTACTTTTAATGGAATTGTTTTTGACAGAGTAGGTATTTCTACAAATGGATGGATTTCATTAGGTCAAAGTTCATTAACCCCTTCTGTTGATATGACATCATCTTTAGGTACAGGATTTGATTCAGCATTATCATCAACCTATGTTTCAACCCCACCCTATTTAAGAAACAGAATTGCTGCATTTCACCATGACTTAAGCGGGGTAGCTGATCAGTTAAATCCTGACCGCAGCTCAAATTTAAGAATTGCTACAATTGGTACTGCACCTAACAGATCTTTTGTGGTGCAATGGAGTAATTATAAATTTTATGGATATACAACTGGCTGTGATTTTTCTTTCCAAATTATATTGCACGAAACCACAAATGTTGTAGATGTAGTATATGGTTTTATGCTATTCACTTACAGCAGCTCTTCTGTTAAAGTTGGTTTAGGCGGTAATGATAGTACCGACTTTAATACCAGACGCACCTTTCTTGTGAACGATTGGAATAAAACTGTGGCTGGAAAAAGCAATAATGATACTTGCGGAACAAGTGAAAATGTTACTCCGCCAACACCGGGCACTACATTTTCTTGGACACCAAGCACTACTTTAAGCAAACCTGCTTTTAACCTAGCTGAGCTGGCTGTTTATCCAAATCCTGTAAAAAATACTTTAAATTTAAGCTATCAAGACAAAATTGATAATATAAAAATATTTAATGTTCTAGGTCAGGAAATACTCAATAAAAATATAAGTGCTAGTAATGATACCGTTGATATGTCACAAATGCTTCCGGGAACTTATATTGCAAAAATTTCTGCCAACAATATTGTACAAACATTTAAAATTGTAAAAATCTAATTTTTATAAAATTTAAAAATCATATTTACTCATCTTTAAATTCAAACTTAAAAAAAGACGCATTTTTGATGCGTCTTTTTTTGTTTAAGCTCTTTTTATAAAAAAAACATGTTTTTTAATTGTGCAACCAAAAAGTTGCTTATATTTGCAACTGATTAGTTGCGTAATTTATATTTAAAATGAAACGAGATATATTTCAGGCTATTGCCGATCCAACCCGAAGAGCGATTTTGGTTTTAATTTCTGCCAATGCATTAACTCCTAATGCCATTGCAGAACAATTTAATACTACGCGTCAGGCAGTTTCAAAACATATCAAAATTTTAAATGAATGTGAATTATTAGATGAAAAAAAAGTGGGCAGAGAAATTTATTATCAGCTCAAAATCGAAAAAATGAAAGAAGTTGACCAATGGCTCGAACAATTCAAAAAAATCTGGGAAAGCCGTTTCAGCCAGCTGGATCAAGTATTAATGAATCTAAAATCTAAAGAAAATGAAATCTAACCTGTTAATGAATTTTACTGTAGACAAAGAAAATAAGACTGTAAACATCAAACGTGAATTCGACGCATCGTTATCGAATGTTTGGTCAGCCTGGACAGAACCTGAAATTTTAGACCAATGGTGGGCGCCGGCTCCGTATAAATCTAAAACAACCAATATGGAATTTAAAGAAGGCGGAAAAAGATTGTATGCCATGGTTGGTCCTGAAGGCGAAGAACGCTGGAGTTGTTTTGAATATACTTCGATTTCTCCAAAAACAAATTTTAAACATTCTTCTACATTTTGTGATGCCGAAGGAAAACCAAATTCTGCTTTTGCAAGTTCATACTGGGATTTAACCTTTTCAGAACAAGGCGACTTGACAGTTGTTGACATTGCCATAACACGAGACAGCTTTGAAGAAATGGAAAAATTAATCGAAATGGGTTTCAAAGATGGAATCACAGCGACAATGCAAATTTTGGATAAAATCTTTGAAGCAAGAAAATAATAGTTTAATAAAGTAATAATGAATTTAAAATCGAGAGAATTATGAAATCAAATCTTTTAATGAATTTTACTGTAGATAAAGAAAATAGTACTGTAAATGTAAAACGTGAATTTGATGCTTCATTAGCAAACGTTTGGTCGGCATGGACAGAACCAGAAATTTTAGATCAATGGTGGGCACCGGCTCCGTGGAAATCCAAAACAAAAAGCATGGATTTTAAAGAAGGCGGACGCAGACTTTATGCCATGATTGGGCCAGAAGGCGAACAACACTGGGCAATTGCTGATTTTACTTCTATCAACCCAAAAACTAATTTTAAATATCTTGATGCTTTCAGCGACAGCGAAGGAAATTTAAATACCGAATTTCCGCGTTCAGACTGGAATGTAAATTTTTCTGAACAAGGCGGTTCTACCTTCGTTGATGTTGTAATAAAACACGAAAAACTATCTGATTTGGAAATGATTATTCAAATGGGCTTCAAAGAAGGTTTTACCATTGCAATGGAAGGATTAGACAAAATTTTTGCAGAAAAAGCAAAATAAATAAGTTTGAATGCTATAAAAGACGAAAGCTGCAAAAAATAAATTGTAACTTTCGTCTTTCTTTTTACAAATCATTTTTACTTCAATCAATGAACAAATTTTTAATCACACTTTTAATTTTTTCCTCTCCTTTCCTTTTCAGCCAAAACAATAAATCTAAAACTACAGAAACAACTAAACCTTTTGTATTAGGCGTTATCGACGAAATTCAGTCAAAAGAATTAGGCGAAAACAGAATCCTCAATATTTATCTTCCAGAAGGCTACAACCCAAAAGATGCAGAAAAATATCCTGTAATTTATTTATTAGACGGTTCTGCCAATGAAGATTTTATTCACATTTCAGGCTTGGTGCAGTTTAATAGTTTTGAATGGATCAATCAGGTTCCAAAATCAATTGTTGTAGGTATTGCAACGGTCGACAGAAAAAGAGATTTTACTTTTGCAACAACGCTTGAAAAAGATAAAAAACGTTATCCAACAACTGGACATTCTGATAAATTTATTGCTTTTATCGAAAAAGAATTACAGCCTTTTATTGATAAAAAATACAAGACAACTGAATCAAAAATGATTATAGGACAGTCGCTTGGCGGATTATTAAGTTCTGAAATACTGCTTAAAAAACCATCGCTTTTTAACAAATATGTTATTGTAAGCCCAAGTATATGGTGGGATAATGGTTCTATACTGAATATAGATTCACAAATTCTTCAGGAAAATTTTAAACAGCCAACAGAGATTTATATCGCAGTGGGCAAAGAAGGATTAACTCCAACCGAAATTCCAAGAGTTATGGAAGTCGATGCCAATTTATTAGCCGAGAAAATACAGGCTTCTAAAAGCAAAAACATTAAAGTCTTTTTTGATTATTTTCCTAATGAAAACCACGGAACAATCCTGCATTTGGCCGTTTTTAATTCTTTTAAATTCTTTTACCCCCAAACAAAAGAATAAAGGGGATTTTAGAGATATTCTAAAAAATTGTAATTTTATAATCTATTGATATATAATTTCTTATCATGACACCAAATAAACAAACTGTAAACGAATATATGGCTGCTTTTATGGTAAGTGATCATGCAAGAATCCTTGCTTGCCTTACTGATGATGTTGTTTGGGAAATGCCCGGAATTTATCAGCATGTGGGCAAAGAAGCTTTTGACAAAGAAATTGAAAATGACAATTTTGTTGGAAGTCCAACAATTCAGATTATTAAATTAATTGAAGAAAATAACATTGTAATTGCCGAAGGTGCAGTTCAGGGAAACATGAAAAACGGCGGCAAACTTGATGCCGTTTTTTGTGATGTTTTTGAAATGGAAAACGGAAAAATCAAAAAGCTTACCTCCTATTTAATGTCAAAAAATGCCAATTTAAAATTTGAGTAATCTGACATTTAAATCTTAAAAAATATTTTTTATATCTTTGCATCACTAAATAAACCGCACAAACTCTATGTGATAAAAATTTCTTTCGGACAATTTTAAGGTAAGCTGAAAATCGGCTTACATATTTGTTTATCTCCTAAAGAAAGAAATCATGGTTATTTTACAGAATATCTCATATCTTCATTCAAACAAAGATTTGTTGTTTGATAAAATTACTTTTACAGTTAACCATCATGAAAAAATTGCTTTAATTGGCAATAACGGCGTTGGTAAATCAACTTTATTAAAAATTATTGCAGGCGAATTACAACCTGCCGACGGAATATTAAAAACCAATTCTAAACCTTATTATCTGCCGCAGATATTCGGGCAATTTAATCATCTTACAATTGCTCAGGCTTTGCAGGTTGAAGACAAACTGAATGCTCTTCAAGAAATTCTTAACGGAAATGTTTCCGAAGAAAACCTCAACACTTTAAACGATGACTGGACAATTGAAGATCGTTGCAATGAAGCACTTCTATATTGGCAATTGCAGGATTTAAATTTAAACCAGAAATTGGAAACGCTGAGCGGCGGGCAAAAAACAAAAGTTTTTCTGGCCGGAATTTCAATTCATGAACCTGAACTTGTTTTGCTTGATGAACCGAGTAACCATTTGGATATTTCGGGCAGAGAATTATTGTACAATTTTATAAAAAGCACTTCTTCAACCTTGATTGTCGTGAGCCACGATCGAAAACTGCTTAATTTACTGAATCCGATGTGCGAATTATCGAAACACGGAATTACAGTTTATGGTGGTAATTATGATTTTTATGCCGAACAAAAACTAATCGAAAACAATGCTTTAAGTCAGGATATCCAGAGCAAAGAAAAGGCTTTGCGCAAAGCGAAAGAAAAAGAACGCGAAACTCTTGAACGTCAGAACAAACTGGATTCACGCGGTGAAAAGAAACAAAAAAAAGCCGGAGTTTCCAGAATTATGATGAATACTTTACGTAACAATGCCGAAAACAGCACGGCAAAAACGAAAGGTGTTCATGCTGAAAAAATTGGCGGAATCTCAAAAGATTTACAAGAATTGCGATCGTCTTTACCAGATATTGACCAAATGAAATTTGGTTTTGACAAAACGAATTTACACAAAGGAAAAACACTTTTTACAGCGATTGAAATTAATTACAGTTACGAAAATCAACCATTATGGAAAAAACCGCTAAGCTTTCAAATTCTGAGTGGTCAGCGTTTAGCATTAAAAGGTTTAAACGGTTCTGGAAAAACGACACTAATTAAAATTATCATGGGCGAATTGAGGCCCAAGGCAGGAACTTTTCAAAAAGCAGATTCTAAGATTATTTATATCGATCAGGATTATTCGCTTATAGAAAACGAAATTACAGTTTATGAGCAGGCTCAGAAATTTAATTCATCAGGTTTACAGGAACATGATATAAAAATGAAACTCAACAAGTTTTTGTTTTCGCAAAATGACTGGAATAAACCTTGTGCTGCTTTAAGCGGAGGAGAAAAAATGCGTTTAATGCTTTGCTGTTTAACAATTAATAATCAAGCTCCTGATATTATCATTCTAGACGAACCTACAAATAATCTTGATATTCAAAATATCGAAATCCTGACCGCTGCAATTAATGAATATACGGGAACTTTAATTGTGGTTTCGCATGATGTTCATTTTTTGGAAGAGATAAAAATTGAAGATTTTATTGAACTGAATTAAAAGTGCCGCTTGCCATTTCGAGAAGCTTTGTCAAAGTTTAGAACTTTGACAAAGTTTTTTTCTAATGCATCGAATCTAAAATCTGAATTCTAAAGTCTAAAATTAATTTACCCCAGCCATCCTTCGCGATCCAGACTTCGATATTGAATTGCTTCGGCGATATGCTGCGAAATTATGTTTTCTGAATTGTCCAGATCGGCAATTGTGCGTGCTACTTTCAGAATTCTGTCGTAAGCTCGGGCAGAAAGATTTAAACGTTCCATTGCGTTTTTCAACAATTCTTTTGACTGCTCGTCTAATGCACAAAACTCGCGGATTAGTTTACTGCTCATTTGTGCATTGTAGTGGATATTTTCTACATCGGCAAAACGTTTAGTTTGAATTTCACGCGCTGCAGTTACACGTTTACGAATTTCTGCACTGCTTTCGGCTTTTCGGTCATCTGCTAATTTATCAAACGGAACAGGCGTAACTTCAATATGAATGTCAATTCGGTCTAAAAGCGGACCGGAAATTTTACTCATATAACGCTGCATTTCGTGCGGAGAAGAAGTATTTGGCATACTTGGATCATTAAAAAATCCACTCGGACTCGGATTCATACTTGCCACCAGCATAAATGATGATGGATAAGTCACCGTAAATTTTGCTCTGGAAATAGTTACTTCACGGTCTTCTAACGGCTGGCGCATTACTTCTAAAACATCTCGTTTAAATTCCGGAAGTTCATCCAAAAACAAAACACCGTTATGTGCCATCGAAATTTCTCCTGGCTGCGGATAACTTCCTCCTCCAACCAATGCGACATTTGAAATTGTATGATGCGGACTTCTAAATGGTCTTTGATTCATCAACCCAACTTCTTTTAGTTTTCCGGCTACACTATGAATTTTAGTGGTTTCAAGCGCTTCACGTAATGTCATAGGCGGTAAAATACTCGGAACTCGTTTTGCGAGCATTGTTTTACCTGCTCCGGGCGGGCCAATTAAAATAATATTATGTCCTCCGGCCGCTGCGATTTCCATACAGCGTTTTATACTTTCTTGCCCGCGAACGTCAGAGAAATCAAATTCAGGAAAATCCAGAGTTTTGTAAAATTCAGCTCTCGTATCAATTATCGTTGGCTGGAGAGTTCCTTTTCCAGCAAAAAAATCAATTATTTCCTGTAAATTAGAAACTCCGTAAACATCTAAATCAGATACAATTGCTGCTTCTTTCACATTTTGAATCGGCAGGAAAAAACCTTTATAACCTTCCTCTTTTGCTTTTATAGCGATAGGCAATGCACCGCGAATTGGCTGTAAACTTCCGTCAAGAGAAAGTTCGCCCATAATAATATACTGTTCAATTTCGGGCGCTTTTATCTGGTCTGAACCCACTAAAATTCCCATCGCCAGCGGTAAATCATACGCAGAACCTTCTTTTCGAAGATCGGCAGGCGCCATATTTATAGTGATTTTTTTTCCCGGAAAACTTAATCCGTTATTTTTTAAAGCTGCTGCAATTCTATAACTGCTTTCTTTTATGGCATTATCGGGAAGTCCAACTAAATGATAACCAATCCCTTTATCCATGTGAACTTCAATCGTAATGGTTGTCGCCTCAACTCCAAAAACGGCACTTCCGTAAACTTTTACTAACATAAAAACTCATCTATTATTAAAAGGTAAAAGTATTACAATTAGAAACAAAATCGCTTTTATTTGTAAATATTTTATTACTTTTTATTTTTATGAAAATAGATTTTTAACTTAGATAATATATTTAAATTTACTTTTCTTTTAAAATCAACTGGCAATGGATGAAATAGAAAAAATAAAAAATGTACTGGCAAAAAATGCGACAGAATTTATAGCTGGCGGGTTCAAGCCAACTAATTCAATTACTGAAAGCTGGATTGGAAAAGTTTATTTATATAATGAAAACGAACAAATTCCATTAGATCAAAAAGGAAACTTAATGCTTCCTTTATTTCAATTATATTTCGATCAGTTTCCTTTTGTACCCAACATTTTAAAAGAAACTAAAATTATTACCGTTTTTATATCTCAGGATTTCCCAATGGATTTAACGCCTAACGGAAATAATTGGGTTTTGCGCGAATACAAAAGCACAGATAAAATTGTTATAAAGGATTTACAAAATGATGCATCTTTTATAAAAGCTTTTCCTTTATCTAATAAATTAATTGAAGAAGATTATCCGGTTTGGGAAGATGCTTCCGGAATTTCAGATGAAATCACAGACAAAATACTGGAACTGGAAGACTCTGGCGCTATTGACTCTTATTATGATTTTTTTGAAAACAGTAATGGTCATAAAATTGGAGGATATGCAAGCTATCGTCAGTCAGGAATTGATTTTGGCGAAGATTATGAATTTGTATTTCAAATTTCTTCTGATGAAAAAGCAAACTTAAATATCATTGACAGCGGTAACTTCTATTTTGCTAAAAATAGAAAAACTGGTGAATGGATGTATTATATTGATTTTTATTGATTATGATTTATTCTTAACTTCTTCCACTATCTCACTCAAATCCAAACAATTTTGATGCGACCAAAGTTTACTTTCAATTTCATTATTCAAAATACAATTTTGGCATTCGATTATTTCATGCGAATATCCTTTTCCTAAAGCAGGTAAAGTAAATGTAGCTTCTTTTTCCTCATTTATAAATAAAGAATAACCATCAGCAATAAACCACGGAGCATTTAATTCTATTCTCCCTTTTGTTCCAGAAATAACCGCTTTCATATCAGATTCTGAAACAATAGAAGCATGCAAAACCGATTGTGCCGATTCGTATTGCAGTATCATAGAAGTCTGCAGATCAATATCATTTTTATGTTTGACTGCTTTTGCTGCAATCTCTTTTGGTTTTCCTAATAGTATATAAGACAGAAATAAAGGATAAACACCAATATCAAATAATGCGCCGCCGCCTAATTGTTTGTCAAAAAGCCTTTTGTTTTCTGTTTCACTTCCATGAAAAGCAAAATCAGCTTTTATATAGTTTACGTTTCCAATAATTCCGTTATTGATTTTCTGCAAAACATCCTGAACCGATGGAATAAACCTGGTCCAAAAAGCTTCCATAAAAAACTTATTGTGTTTTCTAGAAGCTTCGATCATTCTTTGCGCGTCTTGATGAGATAACGACATTGGCTTTTCGCAAAGCACATGTTTCCCTTTTTCTAATGCTTTTATTGTCAATTCGGCGTGCGAATTATGAGGAGTTGCAATGTAAACGATTTCAATTTCTGAATCTTCAAAAAGCAAATCATACGAATTATACATTCTTGATGCATTAAACTTTTCTCCAAACTGCTCTGCTTTAGTAAGATCTCTGGAAGCAACAGCTGTCAGTTCAGCATTTTCAACCAATAACAAATCTGATGCAAACTGATGTGCAATATTTCCAAGCCCTACAATTCCCCATTTAATTTTTCTATTTTCCATCCTTAAATTATAATCATCAAAATTGTTAAAAAGATTAAAAAAACTTCTTCGTTACAAAACTTAAGATGTTTTTAAAAAACAAATATCTATTATCCTACAAAAAATAGCAATCAATTACCCCAAAAATTATCAAAAATGACAGTAAGTGAAAAAAAAATGCTGCCAAAATGTAAATTTTAAGTTTGTTTTAAGAAATTCACGCAAAATCATAGGGGTTAAATTTTAAATTTAACAAAAATTAAACAACTACCCCTATTTTTTCATGGGGTATTAAATGATTTTATACTTTTATCAAAAATTTTAAAACTAAATAACTATGCGAAAAATTATTTTAAGTGTGATTCTTATCACTATTTTGGTACTAACCTTTATATCAAATTTCATCATTGCCGATAACCCAATTCCGGCTGAAGCTGTAAAATTTGATACAGGAGATACAGCTTGGATGATCGTTGCAACTGCTTTTGTTTTGTTAATGACTCCAGGATTAGGATTTTTCTACGGAGGTATGGTAGGTAAGAAAAACGTAATTAGTACTATGCTTCAAAGTTTTATGGCAATGGTAATTGTTACTATCTTATGGACTGTTGTTGCTTTTGGACTTGCTTTTGGACCTACTATTGGAGGAATTATAGGAAATCCAACTTATAATTTATTCTTTGAAGGAGTTGGAACTAACACTGCATGGAGCCTTGCACCAACTATTCCATTTATATTATTCGCATTATTTCAGGCAAAATTCGCTATCATTACTCCTGCTTTAATTACAGGTGCTTTTGCAGAACGTGTACGTTTCTGGGCTTATTTGTTATTCATGGTTTTATTTATCTTATTCATATACACACCACTTGCTCACATGACCTGGCATCCTGATGGAATTTTCTTTAAAATGGGAGTATTAGACTTTGCCGGAGGTACAGTAGTACACATGAGTGCTGGATGGGCTGCATTGGCTGGAGCTATTTTCTTAGGAAAAAGAAAAATTCAAAAAGTTAACCCTGCAAGAATTACTTATGTATTATTAGGAACAGGTTTACTTTGGTTTGGATGGTTTGGTTTCAACGCCGGATCTGCATTAGGAGCAAATGGTCTTGCTGCTCAGGCTTTAGGAACAACTACAGTTGCTGCTGCTGCTGCTGCAATGGCTTGGGTTTTCCTTGATAAAATTTTAGGACACAAACTTTCTGCTCTTGGAGCTTGTATTGGTGCAGTTGTGGGTCTTGTTGCTATTACGCCTGCTGCTGGTTTCGTAAGCATTTCTCACGCAATCTTCATTGGTTTATTCTCTGCAATTGTGAGTAACCTTGTAGTAAGTAAATTTCCTAAAGGAAAAATCGACGATGCTCTTGATGTATTTGCTTGTCACGGTGTTGGTGGTATGGTAGGTATGTTATTAACTGGAGTTTTTGCTTCAAAAGCTATTAACCCTGCTGTTGGTGACAATCAAGGTTTAATCTTCGGAACTCCTACTTTATTCATCAACCAGTTAACTGCTTTAGTTGCTGTTTCAATCTTCGCTTTTGTTGGTTCTTATATTTTATTCTTTGTAGTAAATAAAATTACTCCTCTAAGAGTTACTGAAGAAAAAGAAGAGTTAGGATTAGATATTTCTCAACACGGAGAGTTCTTATAAGAATTAATTTCCCCCTTTTTCCCTTAAATAAAAAAGCACTCTAAGTTATAAATTTAGAGTGCTTTTTGCTTTGAATTAAATCCCTTTTATTTTTTAGATTTTTAACTATAATCTTAATTCTTAATTCTTAATTCTTAATTCTTAATTCTTAATTCTTAATTCTTAATTCTTAATTCTTAATTCTTAATTCTTAATTCTTAATTCTTAATTCTTAAATGATTATTTAAAGTTAGAAATTCCTTCTTTCAGCCAATGTAAATATTCATCTGCGCTTACATAACTTATTGTTGGCTTAGAAGCATTTAAATTGTTTCCTTCTAAATCTGTAATCACATATAAAGGCTGTGTATTTGTTTTATATTTAGAAATCATGAAATCAGTCCATTTATCTCCAACTGTAATGATTTTATCTGCGGATTTAGTAACAAATTGTTCTTCTTTTGGCAATTCACGTTTATCATCTACATAAAGCGAAATCAATACCACGTCATTTTTTAGAATTGGAAGAATTGTTGGTTCTGACCAAACATTGTTTTCCATTTTTCTACAGTTTACACAGGCATAACCTGTAAAATCGAGCATAATTGGCTTTTTGATTTCTTTTGCATAAGCTAATCCATCTTCATAATCATGAAAAACCATTATACCATGCGGACCTAATTCTGCACCTTCAGGAAGTCCTTTTATTGATTCTGAAGAAACAGCTCCGTTACCAGAACCTCCTACTCCAAAAGGACTTTCGCTATATTGCGGCGGCGGCGGAAATGCGCTGATTAATTTTAACGGTGCTCCCCAAAGTCCAGGAATTAAATACATTGTAAACACTAAAGTAAGTAATCCTAAATACAATCTTCCAACCGAAATATGGTGCGTTGGACTATCATGAGGCAAGGTAATTTTCCCGAATAAATATAAAGTCAAAGCTCCAAAAATTGCAATCCAGATTGCGATGAAAACTTCTCTTTCTAAAAAATGCAATTGAAGAACTAAATCAGCATTTGATAAAAATTTAAATGCTAAAGCTAATTCTAAAAACCCTAAAACTACCTTTACAGTATTTAACCATCCGCCAGATTTTGGCAGTGAATTTAACCAGCCCGGGAACATCGCAAATAACATAAATGGAAGCGCTAATGCCGATGAAAAACCAAGCATTCCAACTACAGGAGCAATTCCTCCGTTTGAAGCAGCTTCAACCAATAAAGTCCCAACAATTGGTCCTGTGCAAGAGAATGATACAATTGCCAAAGCCAGAGCCATGAATAATATCCCAATCAATCCTCCTTTATCTGCCTGCTGATCTGCTTTATTTGCCCATGAGTTTGGAAGCATAATTTCGAAAGCACCCAAAAATGAAGTAGCAAAAATGATTAAGATTACAAAGAAAATCAGATTAAACCAAACATCTGTAGACAAAGCATTTAAGGCATCGGCACCAAATATTTTAGTTACTATAAGTCCTAAAATCACATAAATTGCAATAATAGAAAGTCCATAAATAATAGCATTTCTAATCCCTTTTGCACGACTTTTACTTTGTTTCGTAAAGAAACTAACCGTCATAGGAATCATTGGGAAAACGCAAGGTGTTAACAATGCTGCAAATCCAGATAAAAATGCAATAAAAAAGATTGACCACAAACTTCTTGCTGGTGCAGGAGCCGGAATATCTTCTTTAGCTTCATTTTCAGCTTTTACAGTTTGATCTTCAGCTGCAGCTGTTTCTTTTTTAATAGTATCAACTGCTAAAGCAGCCGTTTTTGTTTCGTCTAATTTTGCTTCTGATACAACAGGAAGGGCTTCATCTATTTTAAAAGTTGAAGGAACAGCAATCGAGAATTTCTTGCTTGAATTGATACAAACTTCTTTACAAACCTGAAAATCAAAATCTACATCTACCGTTTTTAAATTCGGATTAATGATTTTTATTTCCTGTTCAATATGTGCTTTTCCTTCAAAAAAAGTTTCATCTACTCCAAAAACGTCATTATAAGCCGTTCTCGTTTTACCTTCTTTTGCTTTTCCAACTAATTCGTAGTTTCCTTTTTGGTTTTTAAAAGAAATTTCAAGTGCAAGAGGTCCGCCGTCTGGTGTAAACTGCGAATACATGTGCCAGTCTTTTTCGATTGTTCCATCAAAAATTAAGACGGCATTGTTTCCTTTTTTCTCAATTTTAGAAGTCCATTTTACAGGCTCTAAAATTTGAGCATTTCCTGCTAAAGTAAAAAAGAACAGCAGTAAAAAGGCGGTTATTTTATTCCAGATACTTCTTGAAAGTATCGCTCGATGATTTTGATTAAAGTTCATTATTGCAATTCTATTTTAAGTATTTTATTTGTGGTATTATTTATTTTAAAACGTTCGTCCTGTCTAATTCCAACAATCCAGACTATTTGATCATCAGAAGACAAAATCCATGTTTTTTCTTTTTCGATCAGGGACATTTTTTCGTCTTTAAAAAGTTTGCTTACTTTTTTAGACTTACCATTCATTCCAAAAGGCTGAAAAACATCGCCTTCATTCCATTTACGTAATTTCAAAGGAAACTGGATTTTTTCAGCGTCGACAAATATAGTTCTATTTGAACCGAATGTTGTGTGACCTACGTTACAAAGTGTCATTTTTAAGGGAAAATTAACTTCTGTATCGTTTTCATAAATTTCAAATTCTTCTTTTTCTGATGTTTCTGAAATTGGAGTCAAAATCAAAATTTCGCGATTTTTCAGCAGTCTGAATTCATCTGAAAAAACTTGTTTCCCGGATTGTCCTTCAACCAAATCATAAATATCTTTCCATGCCGAAAAACCAAATTCATTCAGCCATTGATACAAATACGATTTATAATTTGGAAGTTTTTTAAGCTGGTTTAAATCAAAATGAATGTCGTCTCCGGCTTCTTTGGCAACTTGCTGATAAATCACAATCGAAGCATCTTCTACCATTTCTTTTGATTCCTGCAGAAAAGATTGTGTTTTTTGAAAAGCATCCAAAAAATTAGGATTGATTTGTTTTAAAACCGGAACCAAATCATGACGAATTTTATTTCGAACATATTTAGTCGAAGCATTACTGCTGTCCTCACGCCATTCTATATTATTTTCCTGAGCGTATTTTAAAATTTCTTCTCTTGAAAATGGAAGTAATGGACGAATAATTTTATCGTTTTGTTCCGGAATTCCAGTTAAGCCGTCTAATCCGGTTCCGCGGGTTAAATTGATGATAAAAGTTTCCAGATTATCATCGGCATGATGGGCAGTTAAGAGATAATCGAAGTGTTTTTCTTCTAAAAGCTCATAAAACCAACTGTATCGAAGTTCTCTTGCCGCAACTTGTATCGAAAGCTTATAATCTTCTGCAAACGCCTGAGTATCAAATTGAGTAGTAAAAATTTTGATATTATTTTTATCACAATAATTTTGAATAAATTCCTGATCGCCAAAACTTTCCAATCCCCTAAGCTGAAAATTACAATGTAAAACAGTAATTTCATAGTTTAACTGCTTAAACAAATGCAGTAAAACCATACTGTCTAGTCCTCCGCTTACAGCCAGAAAAAGCTTTTTCTGTTTTAAGAAAGGAAATTTGGATACGATATGATTTTGAAATTTTGAAAGCATTCGATAAAAGTAAAAAATTAAATTCGATCTATTTTTAAATGAAATGTTAAGCGGATTTTTTCTGCCACGAATTTTTCCCTTTAAAATACAGGCAATAAAATTAGTCGCAGATTAAAGGATTAAAAAAATCTGTGTAAATCTTTTAATCTGTGGCAAAAAAAGTAATTCGTGCAAATTCGTGACATTAACAGCGAAAAAAATTATCGCAAAACTTCGTGCATTGCTCTGGCTTTCAGCAAACATTCTTCATATTCTTTTTCAGGGATCGACTTAGATGTTATAGCGCTTCCTACCGAAAACGAAACATATTGTTTTTCCTGATTGTATAATATGCTTCTAATTACCACATTAAAATCAAAATCCCCTTCCGGCGTAAAATATCCTACAGCACCACTGTAAAGTCCGCGTTTAGTTTCTTCCAGATTTTCGATGATTTTCATTACCGAAATTTTTGGTGCTCCAGTCATGCTTCCCATTGGAAAAGTAGATTTTAAAACATCTACAGCCGAATATTGTTTGTCTAATTTTGAAACAACGGTCGAAATCATTTGATGCACCTGCAGAAATGAATAAATACCGCAGAGTTCTTTTACCTCAACAGAACCTTTTTGAGCTGTATGTGAAAGATCATTACGTACCAAATCAGTTATCATAATATTCTCTGCACGTTCTTTTTCATCTGAAGCCAGCATGACTTTTGATTTTTCATCTTCTACAGGGTCTGCAGCTCTTTTTGAAGTTCCTTTTATGGGCTGGGAAATAATAGTTTCTCCAACTTTTTTTAAATAGCGTTCCGGCGATGCCGAAAGCAGAAAATGTTTATGATTTTTAAAGAAAACCGAAAATGGCGCCTGCGAAATTTCATTTAGTTTTCTGAATTTTTCCTGAGGATCTATAACAACATTTTCAGCATAAAATTCCATACAGAAATTGGCTTCATACATATCACCAATATGAATATGATGAAGCATTTGGTTTACTTTTTCTACGTATAAATCTTTTGAAATACGCTGTTCAATTTTTATAGACGCAGAACTTTCAGCTTTTGACTTTTGATTTTCGACTATCTCATTAAAATCATCTTCAAATTCATCATTACAAAAAAGCAGATATTGTATTTCCAGTTCATTTCCTTTAAGCAGAAATACTTTTTTGGGCTGAAAGAAAAACAAATCCGGAAATTCTAATCCGTCAAAATTGTTGGATTTTAAATCTTCAATATCATTTTTTAAGTCATACGACAAATAGCCAAACAACCAGTCCTTAGTGGTTTGCTGGTATTGTTTTAAATCTTCGAATGCATTATGAAAATCAGTTTTAATTGATGTAAAAGCATCAACAGCAAGAATACAGTCAAAACTTGAATATTGCTCAGGATAGCCATTGCCTTCCAGAAAAACAACCTCTCGAAACTGCTGTGACCAGCTTAATAGCTGTTGTTTAAAATCAAAAGGATTTGAAATATGTTTATGAATAGAAACTCTCAAAAATGATATTTTTTAAACTTCAAAATTACAACAAAAAAAATCCTTCAATAAAAAGAATATCTTAAAATTATTGGCACGCTTTTTAGTATATCGTTTTTGAATCGATTCATGAAATATTTTACACAATTAGAAACCTTTAACCAACAAACGTTCATTTTAATCAAATTTTTAACCTTTATGAAAACAATTGTAAAATTAGGATTGACCGGCTTAGCCATCATAGTGCTGCTTTTTTCCTGTAAAAAAGCCGAAAATACATCTGCTGAAAATGCTTATGCCACAGGAAAATCAACAGCTGATTATGCCTCAGCAGACAGCACAGCAGTTTCATCATCTGCAGCAGTCGAAAACAAAGACAGTAAACAAAAATTTATCAGAACTGCAGATCTTAAATTTAAAGTCAAGAATGTTGTAAAATCAACTTATGCAATCGAAAATGCAGTTCAAAAATTTGGAGGTTTTGTAACCTATACGAATCTGCAAAGTAATATTCAGGACCAAATCAGCACTAAAATCAGTCAGGACAGCACTCTGGAAACAACTAAATTTACAGTAGAAAATAATATTACAATCCGAGTTCCTAATACGCAGCTGGATACAGTAATTAAAACAATTGCAAGACAAATTGACTTTTTGGATTTTAGAGTTATTAAAGCCGATGATGTTTCTTTAAAACTTTTAAGCAATCAGCTTTCGCAAAAAAGAAACAGCGAAAGTGCCAGCCGAATAGAAAAAGTAATTGATAATAAAGGCAAAAAAGTAAATGATATTGTTGATGCCGAAAATACATTGACAAATCAAAAAGAAGCAAGCGACAATGCGTTAGTAAATAATCTTTCTTTAAAAGATCAGATTAATTTCAGTACAATTACTTTACAGCTTTATCAAAACCAAACAATAAAACAGGACGTAACGGCAAGCGAAAAAGACAGCAGCAGCTATAGACCTAATTTAGGAATTCAGATTTTAGATGCCTTAAAAAACGGCTTATATATTATTGAAGCGGTCTTTATATTTTTCCTTAATCTTTGGCCGTTTATATTGATTGGCATTGGAGGTTATTTTGTTTATAGAAAATATTTCAAAAAATAATCAAAACTGTTAAAATACAACATTTTAGTAAGAAAAAAAATCATTATATTTGATATAGCATTAAACTAATCCCAAAATAGAATATTATTGATTGTTAAATTCTCAAAAAAAAGCTGGCTTAAATAAATTTTCAGTTTAATTGATGAATATAGATTTTGCGTTTTCAACCCACTAATTATATCATTTAACCTATTTTAAATTCTAAGTATTATGAAAATTGCTACTATTATTGTCCGCGTTTTAATCGGCCTTCTTTTGCTGTTTGCTTCAATTTCGTTCTTTTTTAAACTCGCGCCGGAACCAGAAACAACAGGTAATTTTAAGGCATTTAATATGGGATTAGTTGCTTCGACTTATTTATTGCCTTTGGCAAAAACAGTTGAATTGCTTTGTGGTCTTTCATTTGTTACAGGTCGTTTTGTGACTTTGGCAAATATTCTGATTTTACCTATTACAATCAATATTTTGTTTATTAACTATTTCCTTGCGCCAGAAGGCCTGCCAATTGCTGTATTGCTTTTCCTTGGAAATTTATTTTTGATTTACAGATATTGGGATAATTATAAAACTGTATTTACTCCTTGATTCATACAGATAAAAATAAAAAACGCCGATATTTAAAATATCGGCGTTTTTATTTAATTCAACTTATCATGCTTTACCCAAACCAAATCAGTTACTTTATATCCGATTTCCTGAGCTTTGATAAGAAAATCTGCTTTTACACTTTCCGGAATTGTTTTTTCTCTGGAAAGTATCCACATATATTTTAAACTTTCTCCAGCTACAAGTGCATATTTATAATCAGGATCGATTGCTACGACATTGTAACCAGAATAAAAAGGACCAAAAAATGAGACTTTTAGCATACCAATGTTGTCTTTTTTGACAAATTTAGCTTTCCCGACACTTTGTTCCCATTTGTCTTTTTTGACATTATAGCCCTTATTATCGACTTTTATAGTTTTATCTTCGTTTAAAGAATACTCGGCTGTTACATTGTTCAAATCTCTTTCCCATTTGTAATCTAATCTGGCAATTTCATACCATTTTCCGAGATATTTTGCGCTGTCAAAATTTGTTACAGCTTTTGCTTTCTCTGGAATTCCTCCTCCGCAAGAATACAATGCGAGACCAATTCCTGCTCCAATCAAAACTGGAACTATATATTTACTTTTCATAATACTATCTTTTTAATTATCATAAAGATAGCACCTGAAATCTACATCTAATTTACAAAATTATTTTTGATTATTATATTATATAACGCTTAAAAATATTGCATAAAAAAACCGCCAGACTGCTCTGACGGTTTTAAATATGATTCGACGTAAAAATTATACGTGTAAAGCTCTATTTTCTGTAGCTGCTAATGCTGCTTCTTTTACCGCTTCCGCGAAAGTTGGGTGCGCGTGGCTCATTCTAGAAATATCTTCAGCAGAAGCTTTAAATTCCATTGCAGTAACCGCTTCAGCAATTAAATCTGCTGTACGAGCACCAATCATGTGAACTCCTAAAACCTCGTCTGTTTTTTCGTCAGCAAGGATTTTTACGAATCCGTCTAAGTCAGCACTTGCTCTTGCACGTCCTAACGCTTTGAATGGGAAACTTCCAGATTTGTATTTTACTCCTGCAGCTTTCAATTGCTCTTCAGTTTGTCCAACTGCAGCAACTTCTGGCCAAGTGTAAACTACACCAGGAATTAAGTTGTAATCGATATGTGGTTTTTGACCTGCTAAAATTTCAGCAACCATTACTCCTTCTTCTTCCGCTTTGTGCGCTAACATTGCGCCGCGAACAACGTCACCAATTGCGTAGATATTTGGAACGCTAGTTTGTAAATGATCGTTTACTTCAACTTGTCCTCTGTCTGAAATTTTTACTCCAGCTTTGTCAGCGTTTAATCCGTCTGTGTAAGGACGACGACCAACAGAAACTAATGAATAATCTCCTTCAAGAGTAATTGTTTCTCCTTTTGCATTTTCTGCCTGAACTACAACAGCATCGCCGTTTCTTTCTACTGATTTTACTTTGTGAGAAACGTAGAATTTCATTCCTTGTTTTTTCAATACTTTAGTCAATTCTTTAGATAAAGAACTATCCATTCCTGGAATGATTCTGTCCATGAATTCTACTACAGAAACCTGAGCTCCTAAACGAAGGTAAACTTGTCCAAGTTCGATTCCGATAACTCCACCACCAATAATTACTAAGTGTTTTGGAACTTCTTTTAAAGCCAAAGCTTCAGTAGAAGTAATGATTCTTTCTTTATCAATTTTGATGAATGGTAAAGAAGATGGTTTTGATCCTGTAGCAATTACAGTATATTTTGCTTCAATAGTTTCTGATGTTCCGTCAGCTTTTGCAACAGCAATGTGAGTTGCGTCTACGAATGAACCTAAACCATTGAAAACAGTAATTTTATTTTTTTCCATTAAGTAGTTAATACCACCTACGGTTTGATCTACAACAGCTTGCTTGCGTGCGATCATTTTCTCTAAATTGATTTTTACATCGCCGGAAACTTCGATTCCGTGATCTGCAAAATGAGCAATTTCAGCATAATGATGAGAAGAAGATAATAATGCTTTTGAAGGAATACAACCTACGTTAAGGCAAGTTCCGCCTAATGAATTATATTTTTCTACAATTGCAGTTTTGAAACCTAATTGTGCGCAACGAATTGCTGATACATATCCTCCAGGACCTGAACCTATAATGACTACGTCAAATGAACTCATAGTATTTTGTTTTTATTTTAGCGGTTACAAAATTAAGCAATAAAGTTCTGTTTAAAGTTTAATTTTCAATGTTTTTTGCGTGAAATTTTGGGTTTTAGTTTTACCGCAAAGGGCACTAAGAATTACGCGATCCCAATAGCTATCGGTGCGCAAAGTTTTTTTTCAGGCAAACATTGCCACTTATTATTTGTCATTTCGACGAAGGAGAAATCTCCGCGAGAAGCTCGACAAAGATTAGACTCTCTTTACGGAGTTACTTGCGAGGATTTCTCCTTCGTCGAAATGACAAAAATGAGAATAAAAAACCTCTGCCCCTTTGCCTCTCTGAACCTTTGAACCTCTCAAAAAGAAATCACCGTTGAATTCTTCACTTCGCTAATCATAAACATGCTTTGTGTACTTCCAATGTGCTGTAATGAAGTCAGTTTTGTTACTAAAAATTCCCTGTACGCTTCCATATCTTTTACTAAGACTTTTAAAATATAATCATAATCGCCGCTTACGTGATGGCATTCTAAAACTTCATTAAGTTTTATGACTTCGCTTTCAAATTTGGTTAGGAATTCTTTTGTGTGCTGAATGAGTTTTAAATGACAGAAAACGACAAATCCTTTTTCGATTTTGGATTTATCGACTAACGCGACGTAGTTTTTGATTATTCCTTCGCGTTCTAACTTTTTAATTCTTTCATATACCGCTGTAACAGAAAGATCGAGTTTTAAGGATAATTCCTTGGTTGTTTTTTTACTATCGGTTTGTAGTAAAACCAAAAGTTTTTTATCTGTGGCGTCTAAAGTCATTATAGTTGATGGTTTTTTGTTGATTGTTGATCGTTTTTCTAAATGATAGAAAATCTATTTAAATGCTTTTTATGAATCAAATTTAGATTAAAAATCATTATAATAACATTTTAATAGTTTTAAAATCTAATTATCCGTTTTACGATTGATTATTTTTCTAATTCAATCTTACTTTGAATAAAATTTCTTTTCAAACAACTTGAAACTAACTAAATATGAAAGACTTTAACCCAGCAGATAAAATTCAGGATTTACAATACTTTGGAGAATTTGGCGGTGTGAATCCGTCGATTTCTGATTCTTCGACTTATACTTTTCTTTCGGCTAAAACCATGTTCGATACTTTCGAAGGAAATATGGAAGGCTGTTATTTATATTCTCGCCATTCGTCGCCAAGTAATTTATATCTCGATCAGGCTTTGGCAGCAATGGAAGGAACTGAAACGGCAAATGTTTCTGCATCTGGAATGGGAGCCATTACGCCTACTCTATTGCAATTGTGCGGTGCTGGCGACCATATCGTTTCAAGCCGAACAATTTATGGCGGAACTTACGCTTTTCTGAAAAACTTTACACCAAGATTTGGGATCGAAACAAGCTTTGTTGACATTACAAAATTAGACATTGTAGAAGCTGCGATTACGCCAAAAACGAAAGTTTTGTACTGCGAGACTGTTAGTAATCCGTTATTAGAAGTAGCAGATATTGCTGGTTTGGCTAAAATTGCTAAAAAACACAATTTGAAATTGGTTGTCGACAATACATTTTCACCGCTTTCTGTTTCTCCTGCAAAATTGGGGGCCGATATTGTGATTCATAGTTTAACAAAATACATTAACGGAAGCAGTGATACAGTTGGCGGTGTAACTTGTGCGTCGAAAGAATTTATTAATTCACTGAAAAATGTAAATTCTGGTGCAAGTATGCTTTTAGGACCTACAATGGATAGTCTGCGTTCTGCAAGTGTAATGAAAAATCTTCGCACGCTTCATATTAGAATTAAACAGCACAGTCATAATGCACATTTTTTAGCTGATCAATTTGAAAAAGACGGTCTAAAAACGGTTTATCCGGGATTAAAAAGTCATCCAAGTCATGAACTGTACAAAACGATGATTAATCCGGAATACGGTTTTGGAGGAATGCTGACGATTGATGTTGGTACTTTGGAAAAAGCCAATGAATTAATGGAGTTGATGCAGAAACGAAATTTAGGTTATCTGGCGGTAAGTTTAGGTTTTTACAAAACGTTATTCAGCGCGCCGGGAACCTCAACTTCGAGTGAAATTCCGCTTGAAGAACAAAAAGAAATGGGATTAACAGATGGTTTAATTCGTTTTTCGATTGGTTTGGATAATGATATTGACCGTACTTACGAAATGATGAAGCAATGTATGATTGAACTTGGGATTTTGAATTCCGCAAAAAATCACAAAGAAGTTTTCACAGAGATACACTAAAATTTTTCTCGCAGATTTGGCTTGATTATATAGATTATACTAGAGATTTAATAAAAAATCTGTAAATCTGCAGAATCTGCGCGAGAAAATTTAAATGAATCTTTACATAAAAAAGCCGTTCTGATTAATTTTCAGAACGGCTTTTTCATTTATAATTTATAATTCACAATTAATAATTACCTACGTTTAGTTTACTGTTTTTTCTACTGTAAGTAAAGTAGATTAATAGTCCAATTAATAACCAGATTGTAAAATAAATCCAGTTCCAAACGCTTAATTCGGCCATCATATACAAACAGCAGATTAATCCTAATAGCGGAATTAAAGACAAGTTTCTTCTAAAAGCCCAAACAGCTAATCCAACTAAAACGAATAGGAAAATCCACATTGGTATTTTGTGTTTGAACAAACCAAAACCTGATTCATATTTTGCAGAATCTGCAATTGGCAATCCTTTTACCACTTCAGCATATTTTGCTTCGTCGTCTTGGTATTGTCCTAATAAATGCTCTAAATCTGATGTTTCAGCAGTTTTATTGTTTACTTCGATACTTTCTAAATATTTAAAAACCTGCTCTGATTCTGATTTATCTAAAGAAGTAACAATTGAAGTTGCATCGTAAATCTGCGGATCGTTATTGATAAACGCCATTGTTGCTTTATTGTTGAATGCAAAAGCATAATACAATCCCGCAATCATTAAAACTGGCAGAATAAATTTTGAATTGATATAAGGCGTTTTGAATTTTCCTCTCGGAATTTCTGGCTTGTTTTGCAACACTAAAACTCCTGCACAAACTAATACAAAGGCAAATAATGTTCCGATACTGCATAAATCAGTTACCATTGTAAGATTTAAGAATAATGCCGGAATTGCCACTACAAAACCTGTTACAATTGTAGCAAAAGATGGTGTTTTGAATTTTGGGTGAACTGTAGAAAATTTCTTTGGTAATAAACCATCACGGCTCATACTCATCCATATACGAGGCTGTCCCATTTGAAAAACCAATAAAACACTCGCCATTGCCACTACTGCACTCACAGCAATAATTCCTGACATCCATTTTAGGTCTAATTTGTCGAAAACAAATGCAAGAGGATCTCCAACATTTAATTCGTGATATTTTACCATTCCGGTTAAAACCAAAGCAATAGCAATATAAAGAATTGTACAAATAATAATAGCCCACATCATGCCGCGTGGTAAATCTCTCTGCGGATTTTTACATTCTTCTGCGGTTGTAGAAATTGCATCAAAACCAATATAGGCAAAGAAAACTGCTGAAACTCCTTTTAAAACCCCTCCAACTCCATTTGGAGCAAACGGATCCCAATTTGCTGTATCAACATAAAATACCCCAACTGCAATTACTAAAAGAACCACGCATAGTTTTACAACCACCATTAAGTTACTGGCGTTACGAGATTCTTTCATTCCTCTATACACCAATGCTGTAATCAAAATAATGATAAATAATGCCGGTAAATCAGTCACAAAATGAAAAGAACCAATTGTTGGGGCAGTTATCCAAGCCTCTCGCGCTTGTTGTAAAGCTAAACTTAAATTTTCAGGAGATTTTCCTGCACTTATTAAAGCTTCAGCATCTTTAAAACCGTTTGAAGCGGTTAAATAATCCATCTGAATCCATTGCGGGAGATGAATACCGCCACTCTGGAGCAGTCCGGTAAAATAATCACTCCACGATATGGCAACAGTAATGTTTCCAACGGCATATTCCATAATTAAAGCCCAGCCGATTATCCAGGCAATTAATTCTCCAAAAGCAACATAAGAATACGTATAAGCACTTCCTGAAACCGGAACCATCGATGCAAATTCGGCGTAAGCAAAGGCAGCAAAACTACAAGCCAAAGCAGTAAATAAGAACAAGAAAATTACAGCTGGTCCGCCGTCTGCACTGGCTTTTCCAATCGTGCTGAAAATTCCCGCTCCAACAATCGCCGCTATTCCGAAGGCTGTTAAATCCTTAGTTGTCAAATGTTTTCCTAAGGCATTATGACCGTCTGTTTCATTCTGAGCAACCTGCTTCAGAATATCCTGTACTGTTTTCTTTCGGAATAAACTTGATAATGCCATATATGTTTTACTGTTATAAATTAATTTAATTCAGTCGTTTTTGTTTTATTTTGCAAATAATGCAAAAAATATCCTTATTTCAAATATATAAAACGATTTTGTTTTACGTTAATATTTTTTGCCCGCGGATTGTACGGATTTAACTGGTTTTCTTTGATTGTTTTTTTGCCACAGATTAAAATGATTACTATAGATTTTTTTAAATATTTATTTCACGCAGATTTAAAAAGATTTAAGCTGATCTGCGCAGATTATTTTTAACAAAAATCTAATTAAATCTGCTCAATCTGCCAAATCTGCGTGAAACAAAATCATACCAATCTTAAAATAAAAAAAATCCGTTGTTATCCGCGTTTTCACGAAGTGAATCCGCGTCATCTGTGTGCCATTTCTCAACGCAGACAATTTCTCAAAATACTAACCGGATGCTGTGCTTCTCGCTTTGTTCCATCATAAATTTGATGACGGCAGCTTGTTCCTGCAGCAGCGATTTTTACATTTTCAGCTGTGTTACGCACTTTTGGAAAAAGTGTATCCTCTCCCATTTGCATACTTACCTGATAATGTTCTTTTTCGTAGCCAAACGAACCCGCCATGCCGCAGCAGCCAGAGTTGTAAATCGTAACCGTATTATTTTTAGGCAGATTCAGCATTGCGAAAGTTGCCTCGACGGAACTTAACGATTTCTGATGACAATGTCCGTGAATTTTAATTTCTTTCGTTTCATCAGAAAAAGAATCCGGCGTTATTTTTCCATCGATGATTTCTTTTTTGAAAAATTCTTCAATTGTAAAAGCATTTCGGGATAGTTTTTCTGCGGCTTCTTTATCATCGGCTAAACGAAGATATTCATCTCTAAAAGTCAAAATCGCCGAAGGTTCAATTCCAATTAAAGGTGCATTCGCCAAAATCAAATCTTTAAAAATATTTACGTTATGATTGGCTATTTTCTTGGCTTCTTCTAAAAATCCTTTTGAAAGATACGTTCTTCCGCTTTCTTCATGATCTACAACCAAAACCTGATACCCTAATTTTGTCAATAATTCAAAAGCATCGATTCCGATATTTACGTCGTAATAATTTGTGAATTCATCTATAAACAAATACAATCTCCCGTTTGGAAAATCTGATGTCGCAGGTTTATTATTTTGATACCATTTTCTAAAAGTCTTTTTTGCTAAAAGCGGTACTTGTCTTTCAGTCGCAATTCCCATTGTTTTTTTAACCAAAGACTGATTCGAAATAAAATTCGTAATCGACGGGAATTTGCTTCCCATTTTGTTCAGTTTGGCATTGTTGGCAAAAATCTTGTTTCTAGTAGAGAATCCGTTTGCTTTTTGATATTGATATAAAAACTCGGCTTTCAGAGTTGCAACATCAACATTACTCGGACATTCGCTTGCGCAGGCTTTACAGCTTACACATAACTCAAAAACTTCGTATAATTCTTTTTGGTCAAATTTGTTTTCTTTTTCAGAATACGTCAAATATTCTCTCAATGCATTCGCTCTTGCACGAGTCGTTTCTTTTTCATTTCGAGTCGCACGATAACTCGGACACATTGCACCGCCTGCCGATGGCATTTTTCGGCAATCGCCAGAACCGTTGCATTTTTCGGCTGCACGCAAAATTCCTAAACTATCTGAGAAATCCTGAAACGTTTTAATATCCGGTTCTACCCTTCCTGAAACTACACGATGATTTTCGTCCATTTTCAAGGCGTTGACAATTTTTCCGATATTTAAAACCGAATTCGGATCAAACGCTAATTTGATTCTTTTCAGCAATTCGTAATTCTTATCGCCAATCATAAACGGAATAAACTCTCCGCGCACGATTCCGTCTCCGTGTTCACCACTCAACGAACCTCTGTATTTTTTCACCAAATGCGCCACTTCTGTCGCAATGGTTCTAAATAATTTTAAATCAGATGTTTTCTTCAAATTCAAAACCGGACGCAAATGCAGTTCTCCCGCACCCGCATGCGCATAATAAATCGCTTCCTGTCCGTGACGTAACATCATCGCCGAAAACTCCGCAATATAAGCAGGTAAATCGCTTAATTCTACCGCTGTATCCTCAATCGAATCTGCAGCTTTATCGTCGCCTACAATACTTCCCAAAAGTCCAAGACCTGCTTTTCTGAGTTCGTTGGCTTTGTCAATATCATTTCCGTAGATTTTTACTCGCGCATAACCAAAATTGTTTTTCTCTAAATCAGCAATCAAAGCATCGGCTTGTTTCTCTGCATCTTCTAGAGTGTGAGAAGCCACTTCAAATAACATAATCGCTTTTGGTTCTCCAACCAAAAAGAAACGGTTTTTAATATGCTCACGATTCGTTTTTGTACAATCCAAAATCGTATCGTCGATCATTTCGCAAGTGTACAAATGATGTTTCATTGCCACGACAACCGATTCTAAAGATTCCTGAATGGTATGATAATGTCCGACAACCATAATGCTGTGAGGCGGAGGAAGATCGTCTACTTTCAACGTCACTTCGGTTGTAAAAGCCAGCGTTCCTTCGCTTCCGCAAAGTAATTTCCCAAGATTGATTGTGGGTTCAGTTCCGCCAAATAATTCTGATTTTAACAGAATATCAACGGCGTAACCTGTATTTCTTCTATGAATTTCCGGTTTTGGAAATTCTCTTATAATTTCTTCCTGATTCTCTTTTACCGAAAGTTCGTCGTAAACACTTTTGTAGATTTTATTTTCTAAAGAATCACCTTTGGTTTTCTCAATAAATTCTGCTGAAGTCAATTCGCCAAAAGCTACTTCTGTTCCGTCGCTCAAAATCGCTTTTACCTCGGCAATTTTATCACGTGTAACACCATAACGAATAGAAGTCGTTCCAGATGAATTATTTCCTACCATACCGCCAATCATGGCTCGGTTTGAGGTTGATGTAATTGGAGCGAAAAATACGCCGTGCGGTTTCAAATACAAATTCAGTTCATCGCGAATAACTCCGGGCTGAACCGTAACCGTTTTTTTTTCGGCATTATAACCTAATATTTTTGTGAAATTTTTCGAAACATCAATCACAAGTCCGTCTCCAACTGCTTGTCCTGCGAGTGAAGTTCCGGCAGTTCTTGGTGTAACTGAAATATTATGCTGCGCCGCAAAGCGAATTAACCTGCTGATATCTGCCGTAGATTTAGGCAAAGCCACCGCATTTGGCCGAATCCGATATACTGATGCGTCTGTCGAATAAAGTGTTTTATGAAGATCATCGTACAAAAGTGTGCCTTCGAGTTCGCTGGCTAATTGATCTAAATGAGATTGGGTCAACATGTTAAATGGTGCTTTTTATAAAAATATTTCCTGAAAAAACTCAGATCACAAAGATAAAAATATCGCATAGTAAAATGGGCAGTTTTGAGAATTTATCTAACAACTCCATCATATTTTATAAAATTCTGACAGAATCCTGTAAAGCTTTTGATTTACTAAAAAGGTAATTTTAAAATTCTCTCGTTTAAATAAAATGAATGGATTTTTAAACACATAGAAACATAGATTTTTCTTTAGTATAAAAAGTGATTCAAAAGAGAAATATATTTCTCGCGCATAGTTGACTATGCGAATTTAAAATTAGTGAAACGCCTTTTTAAAGTTTTCTAATCTATGTTTCTATGTGTTTAAAAATCCATTCAACGAGTTAAAATTTTACTTTTTTACGCCTTTTATTATGGAAAATTTCGTTCAGGATGTCTTTAAGCATTTAGAAAACTATTATTACAGTATTGTAGATCTTACGCCAAAATTTATTCTGGCCGTTTTAGTTGTTCTCGTTTCGTGGTTTATCGCAAGCCGAGTGGGCATTTTTGCCGGAAACCGACTCAAAGTGAAAATGCACGATCGCCTTCTGGCAGTTTTTATTGCACGTTTAATAAAATCGGTTTTAATTATTATTGGAATCTTATTTATGTTCCGAATTATTGGTCTTGAAGGCGTTGCCCAAAGCATGCTTGCCGGAGCGGGAATTTCGGCTTTTGTAATTGGTTTTGCACTTAAAGATATTGGAGAAAATTTTCTTGCCGGAATTCTTCTGGCTTTCAAACGTCCGTTTTCTATTGGCGATATTATCGAAAGCAACGGCGTAAAAGGCGAAGTCATCAACCTCAACCTGCGCGATACCGAAGTAAAAAGCGACTCGAAAATCATATATATTCCAAATGCGCTTCTTATAAAAAACACGCTCATTAACTACAACAGTGAAGGTTTTCTGCTTCAGACTTTCACAGTTGGGCTTGAATATGGTTCTGATTATACCCGCGCCATCGAACTCGTAAAAGAAGTTCTTGGAAACAGCGAAGATGTAACCAAAAAAGACCACGAAAATGCAGCCGTAATTACCGATGTTGCCGCTGCGGGTGTTATTCAGCTCAATATTCGGTATTGGGTTAAAACGGCATCAACGGCTGAAAATTCAGAATGCCGCTCTAAAATTATTGCCGCAGTTTTAAAGAAATTGAAGGAAAATGAGTTTGTGTTGAAATAGAAGGTACAAAGGCTCAAAGTTGCAAAGGGACAAAGGTTTTTTCTCTAACTCAATTGTCACCCTGAGCGAAGTCGAAGGCTTATGAAAACAATTTTTGAATGTTTTCTTTTGGAATTTGGTACTCAAAAAATTTAGAAGTTTAATAAGGAGCTATTTCCTGCTGTCCGCTATATCTTTTACGCCGAACCCCGGCGCAAAAGGATGCCGCTTCCATCAGGGCTAGGACGCTTGGTTTCATGAGAAGTAATTAGTAAACATTTTACACAACGAATACCTCAATCTTGTCATTTCGACGTAAGGAGAAATCTCCACACGCTAAAACATATTATTGCGAAGATTTCTCCTTACGTCGAAATGACAAACTGCCTGAAAATCTATCTGAGTTTATCTTTTCTCAAAATATCGCTTTATATTTACCCCGTAGAGATGATTTAGTCTATTTAGCTCATTTTTAAGCTTTAACAAAATATATTACTTTTCTTACTTTTTGTTGTTGTTTTTTGATACTTTTACAATTCTTAAACTACAACATTAAGAACGAAATAAGATTTGCCCTTGTATTATGTGTGCGGTATCGGAAACGACTGTAAGCGCTGTTGTAGGCGTTAGAAACACTACTTTGCAAGGGTTTTTTACTTCTAAAACTACAACATTTATGAGTACAAACACACTTTCTGCAGAAACCCAAATCAGGCTTTTGAATTTTTTCAACGACAGAATTGAACCTGAAGAAATGGCTAAAACACTTAGGCAAATAAATTTCACATTGGCTTTAGGCGTTATGAGTGAACACGAATCGCTTCAATACGAAATCGCCAAATTAAGAGACGGTCTTTACTGGCTCAATGAATTAGCAGAAACTTTAAATCCTTATTTGGAGGTGGAGTAAAGAGTTTAAAAACCCGATAACGTGGATTTGCAATCTGCGTTATCGGGTTTCAGGACGAGACAGGGACTATAAAATCTTTATTTAGAAGTATATCTTCAAAAATCAATTAACATTATTACGAATTCCATTTTTAAAATCACTTACTTCTTTTGTAGTTGGTTTACCTAAGTAAAAATTATCTCTAAATGTATGTAACCATACTAAAAACTCTTTATAAATTTCTATTTTTTCTGGGCTAATTAAATTCTCTATATCTTCAACATATTTAATAAAATTATTCAATCCTCCTTCTCTATAAATTATTCCATTCATTGGCTTAGATGTTCCATTAACTTTGCCGTCAACTTGCATTTTTAATACCTCTACAAATTCTTTTTTATCAATATCATTTTCAAAAAGATTGGTCAATAAAGTTGTATCCATATCTGAAATTGTTTTCTCTACATTATTAGCTAAAAAAATATTTTCAAAATTTTCAGTCATATAACCCTTTATGATTACCTTATATTCTTCATAAAAAAATCCGAATTTAAGGTCTGTAAAATATATTTCATAGAATCTATTAAAATTTGATAAAATCATTTTAGTATCCAAATTTTTAGCATTTATTTCTTTTCTGAGAATTACTAAATTTAGTTTCTTTAGAACTTCTTTATTCAAAATCTTTAAAGCATCAATTGTTTTATGATCAATGCCGTCCTCAAGTTTATATTTGTTTCTTGAAGAATCAAGAGGATATTTTCTATAATAGATACTTAAATCTAATGCAAAAGATCCGAAAGGATCTTCAAAATTTGTAAAAATAAAAGCTAACAATTTCTTGTACTCAATTCCAAAATTTTTCTCGCCTAAATGCAAAAAATTAAGAATTTTCATTTCATCAACTTTACCCAAATCACCATTTTTGATTAAATCTACGACTTGTTTGTATTCATTAATATTATCTATATTCTCAGGTTTTAGCAAAAATAATTTTATATCATTTATAATTGACCTTTCATTTTCTTTCCCATTTACAATATCTGTTAAAAGTTTTTTAACTCTATTATTTTTAATAGCATCAGTTAGCTGATAATAAGTCAGACATTCATTAAATACATTGTTACTGAAATAGATAGGAAAATATCTTTTTTGATTTATTTCTGGAGAATGATTATGCAAACCATTTTCTGGAAATAAGAGAAGTAAAACTGAAAAAATTATATAACTATCTTGATTTTCTATTTCCTTATTCAGCAATAATTTTTTTAAATTTAATTCTTTAAACCTCAAAACAGGTTCACTTCCAAGCCAAGAATTTATTCTTTTCGAAGCAAAATTTTTATGCATCCATTTATATTTGAATAATAATAGTTTCAATAATAAGTATTTCTCAAGATTAATATCCGAAATGTTGCTACCCAGAGTTTTAAAATTAATATATAATTCGTTATAAAATTTTTTAACATCCCTTCTTGATTCAAAGAAAAATGAAGGAATTAAAGGTATTTTGGCTAAAACTTCTTCATTTTTAAAACCTTCTTGATTTGTGTTATTTTCGCGTGTCATTTTAATGAGTGAACTAATATCAATACTGCTTTCTTCATCTGCATAAAATATTTTATTAACAGATTCTATTAATATATTTTTTTCATCATTATCGTAGCCAGACGAACTATTAATTAATTCACTAAAAAAAGAAACAAATCCTTTTTGATTTTGTGTAGTTAAATTAATTTCTAAATTGAAAATTTTATCGAGATAATGATTATCAATTTGCGATTGTTTGACCACATATTCTCTATCAAAACCACAGACAAAAACAACATTTTTAAAATTTGCTATATTACGTAAAATCCGTAATGTCTCTAAAATTTCAACTTTATTTAATCTATCAATATCATCAACAAATACAATTATTTTTCTATTAATTTCCTCAATGATAACATTTATTTCATCATAAGACTCTTTTATACTATCTCCATTAGAGAATATGCTATCAGTTATTGATTTAAAGAAATTTAAATATTTATTGTCGGCTAAAGCCAGCATTTCTTTTAAATAATTGTCGATTGAATTTTCAGAATCTCCTGAAAATACTGATAGTTCTTTTTTTAATTGATTGAAAAAATTATTAATTATTGATTTTTCATCCTGATGTTGCCAAGCATTAAACCAAAAAGTTATTGGCTTACTTTCATTGTGTATTTTTTGAATGGTAAGTTTATATTCTAGACGTTTCAAAAAACTTGTTTTACCAATTCCCCATATTGAGTTTATTCCTATTATAAATGAATAAGATGGTTTTAAATTTATTACAGCCTTTACAACCTCATCAATTACTTTTTCATTATCGTTAATATTTGTATTATTTAGAGGAATGTCTTCTATTAAAAAAGAGGATTTAACATGTTCGCCTTTTTTGATCAATTCATCAAACCAACTAACTATATTATCATATAAACTCCAATTTCTTAAAAATATATTTCTAAAGATTAATAAAATTGATAAAATTGCAATTAGTAATATTATATCAGAATAATATAATTCGTGTCTTCTACTTAAATATGAAAAATATAAAGAGTCATTTTCATCATTCCTAAGAAAGAAGTAAATTGAACTAAATAAAAAGATAAAATAGTTCTGTTTTTGAGAAATTCTATAGTTTTTTACTATAAACCAAAAAAAACGAATCAAGAATATCAGTACTAATGTTACAAATGCTAAATTGAAACTTTGTTTTTTAACATCAACATGTTTTATGATAGAATTTTCTGCTAAAAAAGTTGCAATTTTATTTTGAAAAATCAAAACTATTGTAACCAAAACTAACCAAGAAAAAAAAACATTAAAATTGCTTTTTAGAAAGACTAATATTTTACCAAATAGATTTATTATTGCTTCAAAAAAAAATGATAATTTACTTTTTAAGAAAATTTTTAGTTTTAATATTCTCTCCATGTGATGTTTTTAAAGTTAAGTATCCAATCATAGAACCCGATAGCGCGGATTTGAAATCCGTGCCCGCACTCATGTTTTAGCTTTGTTTTACAGATTTATTAAACATCTACTCCTTTCCCCAAATCCTAGTATTCAAATCCAGTTCATGAACAATATCGTGCATAAACTTCACGATCGAAAGATCATCAGTAAGTAAATCTGGCGCTAAAAGCGACGAATGAATAGGCGCTTCAAAATAATTTTGAGATAATGGAAAAGCGATGTACATTTTAGAATGTATAAACGAGATAGAAATCGTTTCGTCGGATTTGTTGTTTAAAGCCAGAATTCTTTCCATCATGGCGGGCGTCAAAATATATCGCGCTTCGATTTGGTTTTTAGAATAGGTTACAAACTTATTATCAAATTCGGTGTTTTCTAATTGCACAACTTCGGTGTTTCCAAAACTGAAAACATTTTTAGAAAACCACGCTCCAAGACTAGCACCAAAACTTTTTGGACGAACAACTGTCGAAACATTAAAGTTTTTATTGAAGTCGGCTGCAAAAATAATTCCCTCAAAAATAGTGTGCCATTCTGTTCGCGTTCCATTTTTGGTTTGAGTTTGGGTTTTATATTCAGCGTGTACTTCGGCAAACCAAAAAGAAGTTTTATCGGTCGTTCCGGTTATTAAATCCTGCGTTTTATAGCGATCGGGTTCGGTTGTAAAAAGCTCCGAGCTTACAAATTCATATTCAGAAAGCCCGCTTAGTGGTGCAAAAACAAAACTTTCGTTAACCGTTTTTAAAGCAGATGCTACAACATTCGTTTTATAGTCTGCTTTGTATTGTTTAACGTCATCGTCTATTTTAAAGTGCATTAAAATAGCAATCAACGCAGATACTAAAAAACCAATAAACCCTAAAGCAGGAAATCGAATTAATAACCCGATAACTAAAATTACTATTGCAAGGCCAAATAATATATAACAGGTTTTATACGTTTCGGAAATTTTTTTCCGATCAACTTCTAAGGTATTCAGTATTTCCTGCAGATTGACTTTCGAATTTAATTCTGAATCCATTAATTATTGAATAGTTCTTTTGCACTAATATTTTTACGCTCTTCTTCTGGAGTTGCTAAAACCTCAATTTTAGTGTAGCCCAGCATTCCGGCAAACATATTGCCAGGAAACATCATAATTGCGTTGTTATAATCTGTTACGGCTGAGTTGTAAGTTCTTCTCGCCGCTGCAATTTGTTCTTCACTTTCTGTCCATGTAGTCTGTAGATTTAAGAAATTAGTATTGGCTTTTAAATCTGGATAATTTTCTACAGTAACCATTAAACCTTTTACTGCTGAGCTCAATTGAGTGTCTAAACTTGCTTTTTCATCATCTGTCAAATTTCCTGAAGTCGCTTTTGCACGAAGCTCAACAATTTTAGTTAAAGTACTTTGTTCGTAATTTGTATATTGTTTTACAACTTCAACAAGATTTGGAATCAAATCAAAACGTTTTTTCAGCATAACATCAATCGCTGAAAAAGCATTGGTAACCTGATTTCTTTTTCCGATAAGTGAATTGTAGATTATAATTCCGATAATAAAAAGGAAAGCAAAAAGTCCTATAATAACAAACATGGTTTTATTTTTTTTAATTGGTTATGAGCAAATATATAAATAAGAGATATAAGTTTTTAGTTAATTTTTTAATTATAGCTCAAGCTTTAGAGAAGCGCAATATATATAGCTGTTTTGATTCGTTTTCTCAGAAGCACCAGCGGAGCGAAATCTTTTTAAACATCAATATTTCAGCACAATGAAATACTTCTTGACTGCATTAATTTGTGTATAAATATTTCATCTCGATGAGATTTTTGTTAATTCTTCCAATTCAAAACAATAAAATTTCTTTTTTCTAAATTTATATGCAAAATAATCCCATTTTAGCGTTATCAAATTAAACGCGTTTTTTAAGATTACTTGAAAATGAATAAAAATATAAAAGCTCTTTACGAAATCGCTCAAAAAGAGACCAGAAAAATACTAGGTTTAATGTCTGGAACTTCTCTCGACGGACTCGACTTGGCTCTTTGCGAAGTTTCTGGTGAAGGTGGAAACACGGTTGTCAAAATCCAGCAATTTGAAACCATTGATTACAACGACGATATTAAAACCGAAATAAGAAAGGTATTTGCACAGAAAACAATCGATTTTCAGCATTTGGTTTTGCTAAACGAATGGATTGCAAACCTTCATGCAGGAATGATTAACGATTGCCTTGCTAAATGGAATATTCCCGCAAGTGAGGTAGATTTAATCGCATCGCACGGACAAACGGTTCTGCATGCGCCAAAATTTTTACATCAGCAGGAAAAATTCCCCAATGCAACTTTGCAGATTGGCGACGGTGATCATATTGCGGTAAAAACCGGAATTATCACATTATCGGATTTCAGACAAAAACACGTTGCCGCGGGCGGTGAAGGTGCGCCCTTAGCTGTTTATGGTGATTATTTATTATTCAGCAAAAAAGGCGAAAACCGAATTATGCTGAATATGGGTGGTATTGCAAATTTCACTTATTTACCTGCCTCACAAAATGCCGAAGAGGTTTTTGTAACCGATACCGGAACAGCAAATACTTTAATTGACATTTTTACCAAACAATTTTTTCCTGAAAAAAGTTTTGATAAAGATGCCGAAATCGCTAAAAAAGGAACTGTAAATCAAGAACTTTTAAGCGAATTAAAAAGTGATCCTTTTTTCAAGCAAAGCTTTCCAAAAACAATTGGCCAGGAATTATTTAATCACGAATTTGTAAACTCAGCTTTGGTAAAATTAGGATTAGAAAACATTTCGGCACCAGATTTGCTGGCAACTTTAACACGCCTTAGTGCCGAAACAATTGCCGAAGCAGTTTTGTTTGTCGTACAAAATACTAAAACACCAATAGAAGAGTTTACGGTTTATATGTCTGGCGGAGGTGCACGAAATCCATTATTGGTGAAATGGTTACAGGAATTATTGTCTTGTAAATTTGAAAAAAGCGACGTTCTGGGAATTTCAGGCGATGCAAAAGAAGCCGTTTTATTTGCCGTTTTGGCTAATGAAACCGTTGCCGGTGGAAATTATAATTTTGGTTCACAAAAAGGAATTCCATCTGTAACAATGGGAAAAATTTCTTTTCCAGATTAAAGAATAAGTTTGCCGCAGATTAAAGGAGTAAAAGATTAATCCAAACAATTCATTTATCCCAATGGCTATCGGGTTTGGCAAAAAAAGAATTACTGCGAATTATTTTTTTATAGTTTGAGAAAATAAAATTCGTGAATTCGCGGCAGAAAAAAAATTAAACCTATTTTTGGTTCTTGTTAAAATAAACATTTGAAATGCATAAAAATCAGTACTTACTATACTCTATAATATTTTTATTTTTCTTTGGAGGGAAAGCCTTTTCACAGGAAAAAATTATATATCCTAAAAATGAATTTAGAGGAGTCTGGATTGCAACTGTAGTAAATATTGACTGGCCAAAAACGGCAATTGACAATGTCGAAAAGGAAAAGGCTGATTATCTTGAAATTTTAAACACCTATAAAAAACTAAATTACAACGCTGTTATCGTTCAGATCAGGAGTGTTGGTGATGCATTTTATCCTTCAGAATTTGCTCCGTGGTCACGATTCTTAACAGGAAAAGAAGGTACTGCGCCAAATCCGTATTACGATGCGCTGGAGTGGATGATCGAAGAAGCGCACAATAGAGGCTTTGAATTTCATGCATGGCTGAATCCGTATCGTGCTACTTTTGATTTAAATAAAAATCTTTTGAGCCCAAATCACGATATTTTTAAACATCCGGAATGGATGATAGAATATGGCGGAAAATACTATTATGACCCTGCCCTTCCTGAAGTTCAGACACATTTAACCAAAGTAGTAAAAGAAGTAGTTGATAAGTACGATATCGACGCAATTCATTTTGACGATTATTTTTATCCGTATGCTGTTCCCGGAAAAGTATTTAACGACACAGCGTCTTACAAAAAATACGGTTCTGGCTTAAGTCTTGCAGACTGGCGTCGTGCTAATGTGAGTAACTTTGTACATACCATTTCTACAACCATAAAAGCAAGTAAGCCTTGGGTTCAATTTGGAATTAGTCCGTTTGGAGTTTGGAGAAACAAATCTCAAGATCCAAAAGGTTCAGAAACACAATCGACTTCTAATTACGACGATTTGTATGCAGATCCTGTTTTATGGATGGATCAAAAATGGATTGATTACATTATGCCGCAATTATATTGGAGCATGAATAATCCTAGAGCTTCTTACTCTAAATTAGTAAAATGGTGGTCTGAAAACGCAAACAACACAGCCATTTATATTGGTCATGCATCCTATAAAATTAGAGGCGATGGTGATAAAAGCTGGTATTTTGCAACCGAAATTCCAACTCAGGTTGATTTTGCCAGAAGTTTTAAAAATGTAAACGGAAGTGCTTATTTCAGCGCTAAATGGTTTATGAGCAAAAATTTAGATGTTGTTCGTCTTTTAGGAGACAATCAATATAAATATCCTTCGATTCCTGCTGCGGTTCCAAATTTAAAACGCATAATAATTGACAATCCTGTTTTTACAGAATTTACAAAAGATAATTCAACATATACTTTCAGCATTAAGAGTCCGCTTAATACAAAGGTTCGTTACATTGTAATTTATGGAGGCGAGCATATTTCAAAAATCAATACAAACGACGCGACAAAAATAATCGACAAAGTTAGAGCTGTTGAAAAAGACGGTGTTATTTCATTTTCTATTCCTGCAGAAAAAATCAGCATGTACAAAGCTTGTGCTGTAACATTTATTGATTATTTTGCAAACGAAAGCACACCCGCTGCTGCCGACATAAAAAAGAATTTTAAAATATATTCACCTGCTCAGCCTAATGAAAACAGATAATAAACCCTGGTTTTGGATTCCGCTTCTTAACTTCGCATCCGGACTGCCTTATGCCGTTATAATTTCCGTTTCGGTAATTATGTACAAAAATCTCGGAATCTCAAATGAAGATATTGGAGTTTATACCAGTTTATTATATCTGCCGTGGGTTATCAAACCGCTTTGGAGTCCGTTTATTGAATTAACAGGAACCAAAAGAAAATGGTTTTTATCCATGCAGCTGCTTATTTCAATAGCCTTTTTATTAGTTGGTTTTACGATTCCAACAAATGGATTTTTCGTAATGACTCTGGCTATTTTCTGGGTTGCTGCTTTTGCTTCGGCTTCTAATGACATTGCCAGCGATGGATTTTATTTATTGGTTTTACCCGAAAATCAGCAGTCTTTTTTCCTCGGAATCAGAAGTACTTTTTACAGACTTTCATTATTAGCCGGAAACGGATTAATTGTACTTTTTGCAGGATATCTGGAACACAAATACGGCGATAATACTAAAGCATGGTCGTATACTATGATTGCAGTTGGTTTGTTAATGACATTTATTACGATTTACAATTTCATTTTTACTCCAAAAAATGAAATAAACGCTGTCGAAAAAAATAAAGAAACCCATCATCAAAGTTTTGGAACTATATTTATAAGCTTCTTTAAGAAAAAACAAATTGGTTTAATTCTGGCTTTTATTCTGGTTTTCAGATTAGGAGAATCACAGCTGCTTAAAATGTTAAGTCCATTTTTATTAGATCCAAAAAAATTGGGCGGAATGGCTTTAGATACCGAAGCAGTTGGAATTATTTATGGAACCTGCGGTGTTGCAGCCTTAACCATTGGCGGTATTTTAGGCGGAATTGCTATTTCCAGACATGGCCTTACGAAATGGATGTTTCCAATGTTTTTAACAATGCATTTACCTATTATTGGATTCATTTTATTAGCATTTTTTCACCCCGCATCAATTTATTACATTTATGCCGTCGTGATTTTAGAACAATTTGGTTATGGTTTTGGATTTACTGCTTTTATGATGTATTTAATTCATGTTGCCGAAGGAGAATCAAAAACAGCACATTATGCACTGGCAACCGGTTTTATGGCTTTAGGAATGATGCTTCCGGGAATGCTGAGCGGTTATATTCAAAAATATTTAGGCTATGACAACTTCTTTATCTGGGTTCTTATAGCTACAATTCCAGGTCTTATTTTATCACGTTTTTTAACTTTCCCGAAAGATTTTGGGAAAAAATCTGAAGAAGTTTAACCCCAAATCAAACTCTTACAATATGGAAATCAATGAAAATTTGCAGGCCGAACGCAACTTAAAAGGAGCTGAGTTCGAAAAATCCGGAAATCTTGAAAAAGCTATTGAATTATATGAGGAAAATGTCGCGGAAGACTTTAAAGGAAATCATCCTTACGATCGTTTGGCTACGATTTACAAAAACCAAAACGATCTGGAAAATGAAATCCGCGTTTTAGAAAAAGCCATTGTGGTTTACGAAGAAATTACAATCGAAGACCGATTGGAAGGTTTACCAAAACTTTTCCGTTTTAAAAACCGATTGGAAAAAGCAATTGAAACCAAAAAACAATTGGCTAAACAAAAGAAAGCAAAACTGAAATAAAACATTCTTTTAAACACATAGAAACATAGATTTTTTTTGTGAAAAGAATAAAAAAGAGAAACTCATTTCTCAACACATAACTATGCGTATTTAAATAAAGTGAAACGCCTTTTCCAAGAAACTAAATACTATGTTTCTATGTGTTAGAAAATTAAAATAATACGAATCTAAATATTCTAAATCATGAACATAAAGCGAACCAATTCAGATGATATTGATTTTATAAATCTGGTTGCTTTATTAGATAAAGATTTAGCCATTAGAGACGGTGACGATCATGCGTTTTACAATCAGTTTAATAAAACCGACAAAATAAAACATACTATTGTTTATTACGAAAATGATGTTCCTGTTGGATGCGGAGCTTTTAGAGAAAAAGAAAGCGACAAAACTGAAATTAAAAGAATGTATGTGCATCCTGATTATCGAAAAAAAGGAATTGCTTCTGCTATTTTAAAAGAACTCGAAATCTGGGCAAAAGAAGTCGGTTATACTTATACTATTTTGGAAACCGGAAAAAACCAGCCGGAAGCCATCAACTTATATCAAAAATTAAATTATACTATCATTCCAAATTATCCGCCTTATGAAGAAATGGATAATAGTGTCTGCATGAAAAAGACTTTATAATAATGAAAATTACAGCCGAAGCATTACGACAAAGAATAGGACAATTCTTTTTCCCTGCCGTTTTTATCAATGATACCGAAGAAAATATTCAGGAAACTGAACGCCTTATTAAAGAATACAATATTGGGGGATTGACCTTTTTTCATAGTCGTGCGAGCGCTGCAACCAATTATGAAAGCAAGAAAAAAGTAGTTTTTAATGACGACAGCTACGAGAAAATCAAAGCTTTAATTGTTCGTTATCAAAAAGCAGCTTCTACACCGCTTTTAATTAGTATTGATGCCGAATGGGGATTGGCAATGCGAATTGAAAAAACACCTCAATATCCGTACGCAATTACGCTTGGCGCTTTGCCAGAAAACAAATCTCATTTGGTTTATGAAGCTGGAAAACAAATTGGTTTAGATTTAAAAGCAGCCGGAATTCAGTATAATTTATCGCCTTTGGCAGATATCAACAACAATCCAAATAATCCCGTTATTGGCTATCGTTCTTTTGGTGAAAACAAAGAAAAAGTAGCCGATTTTTCGATTGAATATTTAAAAGGAATGTCAGAAGTTGGCGTTTTAGGCTGTCTGAAACACTTTCCCGGACACGGAAATACGAACGTTGATTCGCATTTAGGATTGCCGGTTTTAAAAGAAACTTTAGAAGAATTATTAGAAAACGAATTATATCCGTTTATAAAAGGAATTGAAAACAATGTCGATTCTATAATGATCGGGCATTTGGCTGTTCCTAGTTTAAACGACGGAAAAGATACTTCTGCAACATTATCAAAAGCTGTTATTCAAGATCTTTTGCGCGACAAATTAGGATACGACGGTTTGGTAATTTCTGATGCCTTAAATATGCACAGCGTTTCTAAATTGTATGAAACCAAAGGTCAATTAGAATGGGAAGCTTTTAATGCAGGAAATGATGTTTTATGCTTCGCTGAAAATGTGCCCGAAGGAATTGAAGCAATTTATAAAAATGCTTCTCCAGACCGTATTTTCGAAAGTTACAACCGAATTATGAAAGCCAAAGAAAAAGCCGGAATTCTTTCTGGAAAAACTGCGGCTTCGGGTGAATTAGATTTTGAAAAAACATCAAAAATAAACTTAGAAATTGCTCAAAATGCAATTACTAAAATTATAGATAATTCGAGTACTGAACTAGCTTTTGAAGCGCAGAAAAACAACAAATTAGCTAAACTGAGTTTATATAAAAATACTGAAAATACATTTTTCAAAACACTGAATACAAAACTTGATTCTCCAGAATTTGCTTTTGAAAGTCTAGACGTTTCAGATATTTCATCAATCCAAAAAGAATTAGAAAATTTCGAAACGATTTTAATTTCATTATTTGTTCCAAAAGCAAAACCGCTGAATAATTTCGAAATTGATAACGAAGTTTTGAATTTACTTTCTGAATTATTGCAAACTAAAAAATGCATCGTTTTTGTTTTTGGAAATCCATATGCATTACCTTTAATTCCAAATCTGAAAAAAGCTTCAGGGCTAATTGAGGTATATCAGGATTTCGAAGAATTTCAAAAAACAGCAGGAATTCAATTTTTAGAAAAAAATACTTTCAACGGCGTTTTACCCGTAAATATTGACATTCAATAAGTTAAAACGCAAAATAATCAAAATTTATCAACTTATAAATTTTTATAATCACATCTTATTGTAAGAACCTGTACTTATGCCCTACTTTTGCACCAGAAATAAATATTTAACGTAAAACGAAAATTATGTCTTTAGTAGGAAAAAAATTCCCAAGTATTGCAGTAGATGCTATCTCAGAAATGGGTGACAATTTAAAAATCAACATTTTTGAAGAAGCAGTAAACAACAATAAAAAAGTACTTTTATTTTGGTACCCAAAAGATTTTACTTTTGTATGTCCAACTGAATTACACGCCTTTCAAGCTGCATTACCAGAATTTGAAAAAAGAAATACTATCGTAATTGGTGCTTCTTGCGACACAAACGAGGTTCACTTTGCTTGGTTAAATACTCCAAAAAACAATGGTGGAATCGAAGGTGTTACTTACCCAATCTTAGCTGATACAAACCGTAACTTAGCTAACATTTTAGGTATTCTTGATATCGAATCTACAAGCTACAGCGAAGATACAGATTCAGTTATCATCGAAGGTTCAAACGTAACTTACAGAGCTACTTACCTAATTGACGAAACTGGAAAAATCTTCCACGAAAGCGTAAACGATATGCCACTAGGACGTAACGTAAACGAATACTTAAGAATGGTTGATGCTTACACTCACATCCAAACTAAAGGAGAAGTTTGTCCTGCAAACTGGGAAGCTGGTAAAGAAGCTATGTCTGCAGACAGAATCAGTACTGCTGAATACTTAAGCGCAAACTAATTTTTTTATAAAGGTACAAAGGTTCAGAGGTACAAAGTGGCAAAGACTTTTTTGCTGCATATAAACAAAGTCAAAGACTTTACCCCTGAACTTTTGTTACTTTAAAAATCTTTTCTAATTAAACACATACAAAGGTCAAAATGCAAAACAACCTAGTTTTGCAAAATATTTACACATAAAGTTTCCAAAAACTTTGTCCCTTTGAACCTTTGCAACTTTGAACCTTAAAAAATAAAGAAATGTTAATCGACTTAAACGAAGATACGTTAGCAGATTTAGTTGCTAAAAACGAAAAAGTAGTAGTACAATATTCAGCTTCATGGTGTGGAAATTGCCGTATTATGAAACCAAAATTCAAAAAACTAGCAACAGAAAATGAAGCTGTCACTTTTGTTTTGGTTGATGCAGAAAATTCTCCTGAATCTAGAAAATTAGCTAATGTTAGTAACCTGCCAACATTCGCAACTTTCGTAAACGGACAATTAGTTGGCGAAACGCAGACTAACAAACAAGAAGTTTTAATTGACTTAGTAAACGCTATTGTTTAATTGGTTATTTGTTTATTCGTTTAATCGATTAAACAAAAAAACGATTTAACGCTTAAACAAAAAATTATGAAATTACCAGTAATTAAGCATTTAACACAATTCATCGAAGAAAACGATCAGGATTATATCATTGAAACAATTGAAGTTCTTGAAGCGATGACTGAAATTCCTTCTCTTAAAGATGAAGAATTAGACGTAATTGGTGAATTGATTTCAAATATGTATGGTGCTCTTGAAGTACAAAAATTGGTTGCTCAGGGAACTGATAAAAAAGAAGCTTTAAATACGTTTATGAAACGTGTTTTAGGTTCAATCGATAAATAAATCGGCCTCTTTTTTCAAAGAAAAAACAAAAAAACATGACGAAGAAAGCGTTTCTATTTTAGGAGACGCTTTTTTTTATAGTATTCAGTCACAGTTTTCAGTCACAGTCTTAGTTCCCATTTTTAGGCAATCTTTCTCAGGCTGAACAAATCTAAAATCTGCCCTCTAAAATCTAAAATATTTAAATTCAAGGTCGCCAAAAAGCCAATCTTAATCTCTCCTTAAACGCATAACAAATACTTTTAGATTCAAATATTAATCCTTACTTTTGAGCCTCATTAATTTTAAACAAAAATCATGGCATCTATCACATTAGGAGGAAATCCAGTTCATACATCAGGCGAATTACCAGCAGTTGGTTCAAAATTAGCTGATTTCAAATTAGTACAAAATGATTTATCAGTTGCTTCTTTAAGTACTTTCGCTGGTAAAAAATTAGTTTTAAACATTTTCCCAAGTGTTGATACAGGAACTTGCGCAACATCAGTTAGAACTTTCAATGCAAGTGCAAGCGGATTAGAAAATACTACTGTTTTATGTATTTCAAGAGATTTACCTTTCGCTCAAAAACGTTTTTGTGGTGCAGAAGGTTTAGAAAACGTAGTTAATTTATCTGATTTTCAAACTGGTGCTTTTGGTAAAGCAAACGGATTAGAAATTGTTGACGGACCATTGGCTGGTTTACACTCAAGAGCTATTATTGTTGTTGATGCAGATGGAACAATTACACATACAGAACAAGTTGCAGAAATTGCAAACGAACCAAATTACGAAGCAGCTTTAGCAGCACTATAATATTTTCCAATAAATGGAGTTTCAAAAAGATAATACTTTTGTTACAGGTCGTTTAAAAAGCGTTACCTATGCTTTTAAAGGAGCTGTAAAATTGATTAAAACAGAACACAGCGTTATGGTGCAATTCTCATTGGGAATTATCATGACTATTGCAGGGTTCTATTTTCATATTTCTCAAACCGAATGGCTATGTCAAACCTTAGCCATTGGTTTAGTTTTAAGCGTTGAAGGATTAAATACGGCAGTTGAAAAAATCGCCGATTTTATCCATCCTGATTACAGCAGACGAATCGGATTTATTAAAGATATTGCTGCAGGAGCGGTATTTTTTGCCGCAATGACAGCAATTGCAATAGGTTTAATTATTTATATTCCAAAATTTATATAGGACAGGAACGTAAGAATGGCAAAAAGTAAAAAAGAAACTGTAGACAAAAAAACCGAATCAAAAATTGCAGGCATTAGATCCTGGAAATTAAACAAACCGCAAAAATTTGTTTTGGGATGCCTTTTGGTACTCTTTTCTATTGCATTGTTAGTAGCATTTATTTCATTTTATGTTAATGGACAATGGCAGACTGATCAAAGTGCTGTTGACAGCCTTGGAGATCGCAGCGAAGAAGTACAAAACTGGCTTGGAAAATTTGGAGCTTATCTTGCTGATTTAATTGTTTACAGAGGCTTTGGTCTGGCTTCTTTTATATTAGTTCGTTTATTTTTCTTAACCGGTTTGTTTTTAGCATTGGAACTTTCAACCAAAAAACTTAAAAACACCTGGTTCTGGGATATATTTGCCATTATTGTTGTTTCAGTTCTGTTTGGATTTTTCGCCACTTCGGCCCCAGAATTGGGAGGAACTATTGGTTATGAGCTGAATATTTTTCTTCAGGATTACATTGGAAAAACCGGAACTTTATTAACTCTGCTTTTTGGATTGATCGTTTATTTAATCTTTAAAATAAAAGTATCTCCAGAAAAAATTCAGTCCTATTTTGATTCTACTAAAAAAGAATTCAAATCAGAACTCAATTCTATTAAAAAGCCGCAACAACAAGATCTGGAGCCCGAAAGCGCTTATAACTTAGAAGAATTTGCAATTGAAGAAGATCCTGAATTGGATAACATTCATTTAAAAACTGATGATTCTAAATTCGAAATCAATAAAGAAGCTTTAAAACCAACAATCAATCATTCGTCAGAAATTGAATTAAATCCAATTTTAAAGCCAATTCAGCCAAAACAAGAACTTCCATTAGTTACTCCTGATGAAGCATTTGTAATTGAAAAAGCCGAAGAAGAAGATATTATAGAAGAAAATCTTGCTTCGCGTTTGGTTGCTGATTTTGGATTATTTGATCCAACTTTGGATTTATCCAATTATAAATTTCCAACCATCGATTTACTAAAAGAATACTCGACTGGGGGAATTACAATTAATCAGGAAGAATTAGAAGAAAACAAAAATAAAATTGTAGATACACTTCGTAACTACAAAATCGAAATTGCGCAAATCAAAGCAACCGTTGGTCCATCGGTCACTTTATATGAAATTGTACCTGAAGCCGGAATCAGAATTTCTAAAATTAAGAGTTTAGAAGATGATATTGCATTGTCATTATCAGCTTTAGGAATTCGTATTATTGCACCAATTCCAGGAAAAGGAACAATTGGTATCGAGGTTCCGAATAAGACTCCAACTATGGTTTCGATGAAAAGTGTTATTGGAGCCGCAAAGTTCCAAGAAGCCGAAATGGAACTGCCAATTGCTTTAGGAAAAACCATTTCAAACGAAACTTTTGTTGTCGATCTTGCTAAAATGCCTCACTTATTGATGGCAGGAGCAACAGGACAAGGAAAATCTGTAGGATTAAATGCTGTTTTAACTTCATTGTTATACAAAAAACATCCGGCAGAAGTAAAATTCGTTTTAGTCGATCCGAAAAAAGTAGAGCTTACACTTTTCAACAAAATTGAAAGACATTATTTAGCCAAACTTCCTGACACGGAAGATGCTATTATTACTGATAACGCAAAAGTAGTCAATACTTTGAATTCACTTTGTACCGAGATGGACAATCGTTATTCTTTATTAAAAGATGCGATGGTTCGTAATATTAAAGAGTACAACGAAAAATTCAAATCAAGAAAATTAAATCCCGAAGCCGGACACCGATTTTTACCTTACATTGTTTTGGTTGTCGATGAGTTCGCCGATTTAATTATGACTGCTGGAAAAGAAGTTGAAGTTCCAATTGCCCGTCTGGCTCAGCTGGCGCGTGCTATTGGTATCCACTTAATTATTGCAACACAAAGACCATCTGTAAACGTTATTACCGGTTTAATCAAAGCCAACTTCCCTGCCAGAATTGCCTTTAGAGTAACTTCAAAAATCGACTCAAGAACGATCTTGGATACTCAGGGCGCTGACCAGTTAATTGGACGAGGAGATTTATTATACACGAATGGAAATGATGTAATTCGTGTGCAGTGTGCCTTTATTGACACGCCTGAAGTTGAAAAAATTACAGATTTTATTGGTTCACAAAAGGCGTATGCCACAGCTTATTTACTTCCAGAGTTCGTTGGAGAAGAAACTGGCATTAATCTTGATATGGATATTTCCGAAAGAGATACCTTATTTAGAGAAGCTGCAGAGATTATTGTCAATGCACAACAGGGTTCTGCTTCATTATTGCAAAGAAAATTAAAATTAGGTTACAACAGAGCCGGTCGTTTGATCGATCAGCTGGAAGCAGCAGGAATTGTTGGACCATTTGAAGGCAGTAAAGCAAGAAGCGTGAATATTTTAGACTTAAGTGCTCTTGATCAATTTTTTAATAATGAACAAAATTAATCCAATCATGAGAACAAAAATTCAGGAAATCAACAACAATTCTATCTTTAACATGACTAAAAAGTGTTTTCAAATAGCAGTTATTTTGCTTTTGAGCTTCACTTCTATTCAGGCTCAGGATAAAAAAGCTAAAGATTTATTGAACGAAGTAACTACAAAAATAAAAAGCTACGATAACATCGTAATCGACTTTAAATATTCTTTAAATAACGCCAAAGAAAACATCAATCAGGATAGTAAAGGAAATGTTACTATGAAAGGAAATCAATATGTATTGAATTTTATGGGCGTTACTAAAATTTTCGACGGACAAAAAACCTATACAATTGTTCCTGAAGACGAAGAAGTTACTGTTTCTAAAGTAAACGAAAAAGACGATAATGCTGTTACGCCTTCAAAAATGCTTACGTTCTTTAATTCTGGTTACAAATACACTATGGATATAGTACAAAATGTGAAAGGAAGAAAAATCCAGTACATTAAATTAGTGCCGACTACAGGAAAAGACCAAAGAAAAGAAATTTTGTTAGGTATTGACGTTCAGACAAAACACATCTATAATTTGATTGAAACTGGAAAAAACGGAACAAAAACAACTTTAACCGTTAATTCTTTTAAAACCAATCAGCCATTATCAAAAAATCAATTTACATTTGTAGCGAGTAAATACCCGAAATACTACATCAATAAATTAGATTAATCAGAAGGTTGAAAATTCTAGACAAATACTTATTAAAAACATTCTTATTTACATTTACTACGGTATTTGTAATCTTATTTTTCATATTCATACTTCAAACAGTATGGCTATTTATATCAGAACTAGCAGGTAAAGATCTCGACTTATTACTGGTCGTGAAATTCCTGCTTTTTTCTATGCCTCGTATTATTCCGCTGGTTTTACCGCTTTCGGTTCTTTTGGCTTCGATTATGACTTTCGGAAATTTAGCCGAAAATTATGAATTCGCAGCCATGAAATCTTCCGGAATTTCGCTTCAAAGAGCCATGCGGGTTTTAATCATTTTTATATTTGTTTTAAGTATAGTAGCGTTTTGGTTTGCCAATAACGTTATTCCTTATGCTGAATATAAATTTGTAAACTTCCGTAAAAATATTGCTCAGGCTAAACCTGCGATGGCAATTGCCGAAGGCCAGTTTAATGATGTTGGAACTTACAACATTAAAGTCAATAAAAAATCCGGTGAAAACGGTAATATTTTAACCGGCGTTACCATTCATGAGAAAGCAAATAACATTGGTGAAAACAAAACTGTTATTAAGGCCAAAGACGGTGAATTAATCAGCAGTGAGAAATCGAGTATTTTGAAACTTGTTTTAAATAACGGTTTTTACTATCAGGATGTTACTCCAAAAAAATACGAGGACCGCGCTAAACTTCCTTTTATAAAAGCTGCTTTCAAAAAACACATCATCAACATTGATTTATCTGAATTAAATAAAGTCGATGACAGTAAAGAAAGTATTGAGGGCACAAATGCCATGCTAAACGTAAACGAATTGCGTTATACATTAGATTCATTGAACAAAAATCTTGACAATGAAATCATTTCATTCTCTGAAAATATAAACCAGCGTGTTGGAATTAGAAAATCTATTCCTCAAAGCGAGATAGAAAAAGCCAAAAAGAAAAAAAATCTCCCAAACGATCTTTTAACTTTATATACAAACAAAGAGAAATCTGATGTTTTAAAAATGGCAAGCAGTAATGTTACGAGCAACATTTACTCAATCGAAACGACACAAAAAGACTTAAAAGACAAACAACGTGAAATCAACAAGCATTTAACTGCATTGTATGAAAAGTTTGTTATTGCTTTTGCTTGTTTCTTAATGTTCTTTATTGGCGCTCCATTAGGCGCTATTATTCGAAAAGGAGGACTTGGTCTGCCAATCGTTTTTGCAGTTTTAATTTTTATTACTTTTCATTTCATCAATACTTTTGGAAAAAGATTATCACAAGAAGGCGGTATGAGTCCTTTTATGGGTTCATGGATGTCTTCATTTATTCTTTCACCATTGGCCATATTATTAACGTATCGTGCCACAAATGATAACGGATTAATTAATTTTGATGCAATAACCACTCCTATTTCACAACTGTTTCAAAAAATTTATGAGCGGTTTAAACCAGCTCAAAACAAACAATAATTATGTCAACAAAAATCCAAATGAATACCATTGAGGAAGCTATAGAAGATATTCGTCAAGGTAAAGTAATCATTGTAGTCGATGATGAGGATCGCGAAAACGAAGGTGATTTTTTGGCTGCAGCCGAAAAAGTAACTCCGGAAATGATCAATTTTATGGCTACACACGGACGCGGATTAATTTGCACACCGCTTACTGAAAGCCGCTGCAAGGAACTTGATTTACGTGCAATGGTTACCAACAATACAGATCACATGGAAACTGCTTTCACAGTTTCTGTAGATTTAAAAGGACATGGCGTTACAACTGGTATTTCTGCTGCTGACCGTTCAAAAACTGTTCAGTCATTAGTTGATCCAAATACTAAACCTCACGATTTAGCCCGTCCTGGACATATTTTCCCTTTAATTGCCAAACAAGGAGGCGTTTTAAGAAGAACAGGACATACTGAAGCTGCTATAGATTTTGCACGTCTGGCGGGATTTAAACCTGCAGGTGTTATCTGTGAAATCTTAAATGAAGATGGTACAATGTCGCGTTTACCTGAATTAATAAAAGTGGCCAAAAAATTCAATTTAAAGTTAGTTTCAATTGAAGATTTGGTTGCCTACAGAATGCAGCACGACAGTTTGATTGTCAAAAAAGAAGATTTTGATATCGAAACCCGTTTTGGGACTTTTAGACTAAGAGCATACGAGCAGACTACAAACAAACAAATTCATATCGCTTTAACAAAAGGAACCTGGAATCTTGGTGAACCAATCTTAACGAGAATTCACTCTTCACAGGTTAATAATGATTTATTGGGTACTTTAACGAATAATGCCGAACAGCAGTTAGATGACATGTTTAAAGTAATAAATGAAAATGGCAAAGGTGCTGTTATCTTTATTAATCAGGATATGACGGCCGTAAATCTGTTAAACCGAATTTCTGAACTTAAATCATTACAGGCGCAAGGAACTTTGAAAGCACCAAAAGTAATCATTGATAGTAAAGATTACGGTATTGGAGCTCAAATCCTTCATGATATTGACATTTCTAAGATTAGATTAGTTTCTAATACTGAGCAGACAAAACGCGTTGGAATGATTGGATATGGCCTTGAAATCACTGAATATGTAACTTACTAATATGGGAACTGTAGAAGAAAGAATTTTAAAATCGGAGACACGTATTTTTAAAGCGGTTTTCCCTAGCACAACAAATCATTACGATACTTTATTTGGCGGAACTGCGCTTCATTTAATGGACGAAGTAGCTTTTATTTGCGCTACTCGCTTCAGCCGTAAAAAAGTAGTTACAATTTCTACAGGTCAAATTGACTTCAAAAAAGCAATTCCAGCAGGAACCTTAATTGAATTAGTAGCAAAAGTCGACAGTGTTGGAAGAACAAGTTGTAAAATTCATGTTGATATTTTCATGGAACAAATGTATTCTGAACTTCGCGAAACGGTAGTTTCTGGAACTTTTTCGTTTGTCGCAGTTGATGAAAATAAAAAACCAACACCAATTTTAGACGATTTAGAATAATTTTTCAAAAAAGCTCATTTTCGGAAATACTGATAACTAGATACTTGAAAATTATTTAAAAAAAGTTTCAAAAAAAGTCTGAAAAAAGTTTTGAGAACCGAAAAACCGTCTTATATTTGCACCCGCAATCAGGCAATGAGAGCGACATACTGGAGAAATGGCAGAGCGGTCGAATGCGGCAGTCTTGAAAACTGTTGACTGTAACAGGTCCGGGGGTTCGAATCCCTCTTTCTCCGCCAAATGAAGTTTCAGAAGAAACTTTAAAAATTAAAAGCCTTTAAACATTAGCGTTTAAAGGCTTTTTAGTTTTTGCATACTTTTCAAAAAGCACATGCTTTATCAAAGAATGGTTACCCTATTAGTTACCCAGTTTTTTTTTGCAGGCATGGTTTTATACAATCAATTGATTCAATGCTTTGTTTTGATAGAAATTGAAACGTACAAACCTACCCGTCAGAATATTGGACAATTGCAGATGTTTGTAAATTATTATGAACGCATTAAAAAAAACGACAACGCTACCATAGAAATATTGCTGTGCGCTTATAAAAATGTTGGAGTAGTATGAACAACCAGTTTTCTTTTCTTTCTGAAAATTTCCAAACCCCTTTTTGCTTATAACCAGCTTCATAACTTCCTTCCAATTCCATTTTTCCTTTATAGAAATAATCGTTTTGTATTTCTATAAACAATAATGCTCTTTTAGTATATTTTCTATTTACTGGTTGTTTATCCTTTTTCATATATAGAAAACATTTTTATTAAAATGAAACAATTATAAATTCACTTCTTCGGTTTGCCTGATGTTCTTTTTCTGTACAATTGACATTATCTGTACAACGATTCACAGACTGGCTTTCGCCATATCCTCTGCATGAAATTCTATCACTTGCAATTCCTTTTTTTAACAAACCAGCCTGTTGTAGCTTTTGCTCTTTTATTAGACAAATCCATATTGTATTTTTTTTAGATTATCTGCTGTCGAACGAACTTCAATTTTCTTTTTTGGATATTACTGCATTACAGCTAGAACTTTTTCAAGTTCAAAAGCGGCTTTTTTTGTTATATAATTATTAGTCTAAACCAAAATATATTGTAGGCATATTTAAAGTTTTGACTAAATCTGCACCAACCTTAATTGGTTTTATTATTCTCTCTAACTTAACATCAAGTTTAGGATTCTCATCTGACGGATGAATTGGTCGGAGTTTCTGCCGTTTCATAATCTTCTTTTGAAACTCTCTTATGTAATCGATTCTGTAACATTTCAAATCAAAACTATATGAAACCATCTTCGGCTGAAATAACTTCTGCAATTGGCTGATATTTATCGTTAAGCATAATTACTTTTGCACCAGACAATACTTCATTTATCTAAGAGTCCAATACTATTCCTGTTAGTTTTTTTTTTCGCAGAACAATTTTCTTGTTTCCATGAATTTATAAAGATCATCGTTTCCAACTCTGCCTTCTTTATTTGAAAAAAAAAAAAAAAAAAAGAATAATACTATTATTGTTTTAGTTCGTTGGTATTTTAATTTTTGTTAATGATTTTCTATTGAAATACTAAAAAAGTGAATTTGGTGTACTTATACCCCCCTATTCTATCCCATAAATCAGTTTCACAATTGGCAAGCTGAGTTCCTAATACATAAGTGCTCCAAAAAAATTCCGATAACGCAGCTTGAGAATTTACTGCATTTTGACCGCGACGTAAGGAAAAATAAACTATTCCGGGGTTTCATTATAAAGACCTTTCCTGTGGTTTCAGGTGCAGGAAATCCTGCTATATATTATGATTAAATCCGGACAGTTTTTAAATTAAAGGTTTACAAAACGGCGAAGATTTGGGTTCTTCGTTCAAAACATTCATAAAAGCAAAAAATCCTCATCAAATAAATGATGAGGATTCTTAAAAGAAAGGCGACGACATACTCTCCCACAAAACTGCAGTACCATCTGCGCAGGCGGGCTTAACTTCTCTGTTCGGGATGGGAAGAGGTGAGCCCCGCCGCAATAACCACCTTAAGGTCATTCGCTGCTAGCAGCTTTTAATTATTAATTATCAATTATAAATTGTTAATTATCAATTAAACAATATTTTAACATACTGAGATAAAGAAAAGTAAGTTTTTGTTTTAGAAAGTTTCCTCCCGGGCCTTTCGGCCCGGGAAAAGGGTGTACATAAGCTTACGGATTATTAGTACTACTCGACTATGACATTACTGCCTTTACATCTATAGCCTATCAACGTGGTCATCTTCCACGATCCTTAAAAGAAATCTCATCTTGTGGTGGGTTTCGCGCTTATATGCTTTCAGCGCTTATCCCTTCCCAACGTAGCTACTCTGCGGTGCCCCTGGCGGGACAACAGATACACTAGAGGTTAGTCCAATTCGGTCCTCTCGTACTAGAATCAGATCCACTCAAATTTCTAACGCCCGCAGTAGATAGAGACCGAACTGTCTCACGACGTTCTGAACCCAGCTCGCGTGCCACTTTAATGGGCGAACAGCCCAACCCTTGGGACCTTCTCCAGCCCCAGGATGTGACGAGCCGACATCGAGGTGCCAAACCCCCCCGTCGATATGAGCTCTTGGGGGAGATCAGCCTGTTATCCCCGGCGTACCTTTTATCCTTTGAGCGATGGCCCTTCCATGCGGAACCACCGGATCACTATGCTCTACTTTCGTACCTGATCGACCTGTATGTCTCTCAGTCAAGCTCCCTTATGCCATTGCACTCTACGCACGGTTACCAAGCGTACTGAGGGAACCTTTAGAAGCCTCCGTTACTCTTTTGGAGGCGACCACCCCAGTCAAACTACCCACCAAGCACTGTCCCCCGCATAGCGGGGTTAGGCCTCAGATAAACAAAGGGTTGTATTTCAACAATGACTCCACAACGCCTGGCGACGCCGCTTCATAGTCTCCAACCTATCCTACACATCATTTATCCAAGGTCAATACTAAGCTATAGTAAAGGTGCACAGGGTCTTTTCGTCCCACTGCGGGTAAACGGCATCTTCACCGTTACTACAATTTCACCGAGCTCATGGCTGAGACAGTGTCCAGATCGTTACACCATTCGTGCAGGTCGGAACTTACCCGACAAGGAATTTCGCTACCTTAGGACCGTTATAGTTACGGCCGCCGTTTACTGGGGCTTCAATTCAATGCTTCTCCGAAGATAACATCTCCTCTTAACCTTCCAGCACCGGGCAGGTGTCAGGCCCTATACTTCATCTTACGATTTTGCAGAGCCCTGTGTTTTTGATAAACAGTCGCCTGGACCTCTTCACTGCGGCCCTGATTGCTCAGGGCGACCTTTCTCCCGAAGTTACAGGTCTATTTTGCCTAATTCCTTAGCCATGAATCTCTCGAGCACCTTAGGATTCTCTCCTCAACTACCTGTGTCGGTTTACGGTACTGGTACTAATTACCTGAAGTTTAGAGGTTTTTCTTGGAAGCCCTTAGGCGCACTATCTCTTTGTCCGAAGACTCCGAGTACTATCGTATTTCACCAGTTCCTGCGCATTTTACTACAGGACCTATAGCTAGGTACTTCAACGAACTATTCCGTCAGTTCGCGGCGCTTTCATCACTCCGTCACCCCATCACAGTAATTAGTAGTACGGGAATATTAACCCGTTAGCCATCGACTGTCCCTTTCGGGTTCGCCTTAGGACCAGACTAACCCACAGCTGATTAGCATAGCTGTGGAAACCTTAGTTTTTCGGTGTGCGGGTTTCTCGCCCGCATTATCGTTACTTATGCCTACATTTTCTTTTCTAACCAGTCCAGCCCTCCTTACGAAAAACCTTCAACCCTGTTAGAATGCTCCCCTACCACTTGCAATTACTTGCAAATCCATAGCTTCGGTAATATGCTTATGCCCGATTATTATCCATGCTCGTCCGCTCGACTAGTGAGCTGTTACGCACTCTTTAAATGAATGGCTGCTTCCAAGCCAACATCCTAGCTGTCTGGGCAGACAAACCTCGTTCTTTCAACTTAGCATATATTTGGGGACCTTAGCTGATGGTCTGGGTTCTTTCCCTCTCGGACTTGGACCTTAGCACCCAAGCCCTCACTGTTAGTGAACATTATACAGCATTCGGAGTTTGTCAGGAATTGGTAGGCGGTGAAGCCCCCGCATCCAATCAGTAGCTCTACCTCTGTATAACTTTATAACTAACGCTGCACCTAAATGCATTTCGGGGAGTACGAGCTATTTCCGAGTTTGATTGGCCTTTCACCCCTACCCACAGGTCATCCGAAGACTTTTCAACGTCAACCGGTTCGGTCCTCCACTGTGTGTTACCACAGCTTCAACCTGCCCATGGGTAGATCACACGGTTTCGCGTCTAACACTACTGACTAAAGCGCCCTATTCAGACTCGCTTTCGCTGCGGATCCATACCTGAAGTACTTATCCTTGCCAGCAGCGTTAACTCGTAGGCTCATTATGCAAAAGGCACGCCGTCACCCCACGAAAGGGCTCCGACCGCTTGTAAGCGTATGGTTTCAGGATCTATTTCACTCCGTTATTCACGGTTCTTTTCACCTTTCCCTCACGGTACTGGTTCACTATCGGTCTCTCAGGAGTATTTAGCCTTAGCGGATGGTCCCGCCGAATTCAGACAGGGTTTCACGTGCCCCGCCCTACTCAGGATACCACTATCTATTACATTTATTACCCATACGGGGCTATCACCCTCTTTGGCGTCACTTTCCAGTAACTTCCGGTTCTGCATGCATAAAATGTCGTGGTCCTACAACCCCAGCACTGCCGTAACAGCACTGGTTTGGGCTAATCCGCGTTCGCTCGCCACTACTTACGGAATCACTTTTGTTTTCTTCTCCTCCGCCTACTTAGATGTTTCAGTTCAGCGGGTTTGCCCACCTATCGGTGTGCTATATCTTCAATATAGCGGGTTGCCCCATTCGGATATCTGCGGATCAATCTGTGTGTGCCAGTCCCCGCAGCTTTTCGCAGCTTATCACGTCCTTCATCGCCTCTGAGAGCCTAGGCATTCCCCATACGCCCTTATTTTGCTTATTGTACCAATCTTGTTACTTAAAACAAGACCGTTTTTTTTGTTTTTTACAATAAAATTGTAAAAAACGCTTTCTACTTTCTTATTATTTTCTTATCTCAATATGTCAATGAACTTTATCTAGTCAAAAGTCAAAAGTCGTCAAGTGAATCACTTTGGACTTTATGACTTTAATCTTTATGACTAAAATCGTGGAGAATAACGGAGTCGAACCGTTGACCTCCTGCGTGCAAGGCAGGCGCTCTAGCCAGCTGAGCTAATCCCCCAATCTAATTATGAATTGTGAATTATGAATTAGGAATTATTTGTAATTCGTAATCTTTCAACTCTAGAATTTCCTTCTTTTTAAGCTTTTCAGTCTTTTTAATTATCAATTAACAAGTATTAATTGTCAATTCTTAAAAAGTAGTCCCGGGCAGACTCGAACTGCCGACCCCTACATTATCAGTGTAGTACTCTAACCAGCTGAGCTACGAGACTCTGTTTTACTTAATTTTTATCATTTTTTTTAAATTAACAGCAAGAGTAATACAATCTAAAATTCAAAACCTTTAAATTTCATCATTTTTCCTAAGCGTGCATTACTGCTAACACTCAGGCTCTAGAAAGGAGGTGTTCCAGCCGCACCTTCCGGTACGGCTACCTTGTTACGACTTAGCCCTAGTTACCAGTTTTACCCTAGGCAGCTCCTTGCGGTCACCGACTTCAGGCACCCCCAGCTTCCATGGCTTGACGGGCGGTGTGTACAAGGCCCGGGAACGTATTCACCGGATCATGGCTGATATCCGATTACTAGCGATTCCAGCTTCACGGAGTCGAGTTGCAGACTCCGATCCGAACTGTGACCGGCTTTATAGATTCGCTCCTGGTCACCCAGTGGCTGCTCTCTGTACCGGCCATTGTAGCACGTGTGTAGCCCAAGGCGTAAGGGCCGTGATGATTTGACGTCATCCCCACCTTCCTCACAGTTTGCACTGGCAGTCTTGTTAGAGTTCCCGACATCACTCGCTGGCAACTAACAACAGGGGTTGCGCTCGTTATAGGACTTAACCTGACACCTCACGGCACGAGCTGACGACAACCATGCAGCACCTTGTAAACTGTCTTGCGAAAGATCTGTTTCCAAATCGGTCAGTCTGCATTTAAGCCTTGGTAAGGTTCCTCGCGTATCATCGAATTAAACCACATGCTCCACCGCTTGTGCGGGCCCCCGTCAATTCCTTTGAGTTTCAAACTTGCGTTCGTACTCCCCAGGTGGGATACTTATCACTTTCGCTTAGCCACTGAACTTGCGCCCAACAGCTAGTATCCATCGTTTACGGCGTGGACTACCAGGGTATCTAATCCTGTTCGCTCCCCACGCTTTCGTCCATCAGCGTCAATAAACTGGTAGTAACCTGCCTTCGCAATTGGTATTCCATGTAATATCTAAGCATTTCACCGCTACACTACATATTCTAGTTACTTCCCAGTAATTCAAGTTCAGCAGTATCAATGGCCGTTCCACCGTTGAGCGATGGGCTTTCACCACTGACTTACTAAACCGCCTACGGACCCTTTAAACCCAATGATTCCGGATAACGCTTGGATCCTCCGTATTACCGCGGCTGCTGGCACGGAGTTAGCCGATCCTTATTCTTACGATACCGTCAAGCTCCTATACATAGGAGTGTTTCTTCTCGTACAAAAGCAGTTTACAATCCATAGGACCGTCATCCTGCACGCGGCATGGCTGGTTCAGACTTGCGTCCATTGACCAATATTCCTCACTGCTGCCTCCCGTAGGAGTCTGGTCCGTGTCTCAGTACCAGTGTGGGGGATCTCCCTCTCAGGACCCCTACCCATCGTGGCCTTGGTAAGCCGTTACCTTACCAACTAGCTAATGGGACGCATGCTCATCTTTCACCGTTGTGACTTTAATTATAAAGTGATGCCGCTCTATAATACTATGAGGTATTAATCCAAATTTCTCTGGGCTATCCCTCTGTGAAAGGCAGATTGCATACGCGTTACGCACCCGTGCGCCGGTCTCAAAGCCCGAAGACTTCTACCCCTCGACTTGCATGTGTTAAGCCTGCCGCTAGCGTTCATCCTGAGCCAGGATCAAACTCTTCATCGTATATTTTAATATTATATTGCGATGAATATCTATCGGTTCTTTTCGAATCTTTCGATTCTATTACTCTTATTTCTTTTGTTCTAACATCTCTGTTAAAACGGCTGTCAATTCAATATGTCTACGAACGTATTTTTTTGTCTTTCGCTTGTCTCTCAAAGCGGGTGCAAAAGTAGTCAGTTTATCAGCATTCACAAGGCTTTTCACGATTATTTTTTATTTTTTTTAAAACTTTTTTCTAACTTTCTGATAATCTAAAGCTTAGGACTTAAAAATTTAAATAAATATTAAATATTTTTCTTACAATATAAAATTTTAAATAAAAACACAATTAATACATATCAAGTCTTAAATAAAAAAATGTCACGAAAATGTCTTTTTTAGCCGTAAAACAAATAATCAACATAATAAAGCTTTCCTAGAAATTAACAAGAGGATTAAAAAAAAATCATTTTTAAAAGCTTTTCGCAGTTGTTTTATAAAAAATCTATTTCAGCTCCTCAAAACAACATTGAATTAAAACATTAAAAACAAATCGTTCCAACTAAAACTGTTTTTTAAAATTTTCAGATGGCAGAATCATAAAAAAAAACTCAATCAAAATTTGACTAAGAGTTTAAAAAAATTCTTTAGGCTTGTCTATTTTCGTAATTACACTTTTCTTTTTTTTTCAGGAATTTCCTTATTCATATATAAGGATAGTGACAAATATAAGCGTGCCGCTTCTAAAACGTTAGTAATAATGATGTTTTAATAGCATTATTTCCAACAGCAATACTATTGGAAATACAAGTGACGGATGCGGATTTCATCCAACATTGGCATGTGAAACTTTAGCTTTATTATGTTTTTGGATTTTCTTGATCTACAATAAGGAAAAACATTTTATAAAAAGCCCTGATTTTGATTAAAATACAGCCTATTTTGACATCACTTTTCAAAGCTGCATTAAATTTACAAATACTTAAATTTGTATCCGCAACCGCAGGCACAATTGAACCAGTCATAAAAAAGATGAATAAAAAAATAATCAAGATTGATATTTTCAGTCCATTGATTTGTCAAAAAATATAAAAGTAATCGTAAATTATGTTTTTTTTTACGAGCAAATTATCGAAGCCACAACCTTTGTTTCACAAGGAGTTAGTTTCCAAAATTAAAGTTATACACTTGGATAAAAATTATTTCCTTTATAAAACTGTCAAAAAAATTTCTGAAATCAAAAAAACATTCTATATTTGCACCCGCAATCAGGCAATGAGAGCGACATACTGGAGAAATGGCAGAGCGGTCGAATGCGGCAGTCTTGAAAACTGTTGACTGTAACAGGTCCGGGGGTTCGAATCCCTCTTTCTCCGCCAGATGAAGTTTCGAAAGAAATTTTCAAAAAACAAAAACCTTTAGATCTCAAGATTTAAAGGTTTTTCTGTTTTTACTATAAATTACCAATGAATGACATGCAAGTATCCTAAGTATTCGGCACATTTATCTTTAAACTAAGCAGTTTTAGAGAACTGGCAGCTATCAAAAAAATCTGGTATCATAATTATAATAAGATATACAAACTGCCTGTAGTTACATTATTAAATGAATTTAATCATTGGAAATTCATTTAATATTTGTGGAATGATCAATGTCAAGAAGTCTTTTTCCTGATCCAGCAGAACTTAATTCCTTTAAAGATAAAATATTTTCATTACCACGTTTGTAAAAATTAAAGTGGTATTCCTTTTCTGGTGTTATTAATAGTTGTTTTTTTCTTATTTGTAAGAAGATGTCATTATATTTGAGAAATATTCTTTTTAGAATTCAAAAAAATATCAATAAAAAACTTTTTCAAACAAAATAAGTAGAATTGTAAAATATAAAAAATGAAATTCAAATTATTAGCTTTTTTATCGCTATTATCTGGAAGCTTATTCTCTCAAGAAATGAATAAAAAAATAGATGAATATATTAATTACATAGAAACTAATAATGGCGGAATTGGCAGCTTGTCAATATATAAGAACTCACAAGAAGTTTATAACAGAAGTTTTGGACAAGATAAATTAATTGGTGTACATTATAACAAAAATACGGAATATCATATTGCTTCTGTAACGAAAATGGTTACCGCGATTTTAGTTTTCAAATTAATAGAAAATGACAAATTAAAATTAGATACTAAATTATCTGATTTTTATCCAGAGATACCTAATTCAAAAGTGATAACAATTAAAAACATGTTAGAGCATACAAGCGGATTGGGAAATTTTGCAATAAAAGATGGTGTTGTCTGGGTAACCCAAAAAGTAAGCGAACAAGAAGTTTTTGACGAAATAAAAAGACAGGGTGTAAGTTTTCAGCCAAATGAAAAGGTTGTCTATTCAAACTCTGCATACCTTCTATTGAGAATGATAATTGAAAAAATATATAATACACCTTATAATAAAATTGTTGAACAGGAAATAATAAAACCTTTAAAACTTAAAAATTTTGCGTCAGTAAAATCAAATCCAAAAAACACTTTTAATTCCTATAAATTCACAGAAAACTGGACTGAAATTAAAGATATTGAATACTCTAATGTAATAGGCGTTGGAGACATTTCAAGTACGACTAAAGACATGAACATTTTAATTAATAATTTGTTTCAGAACAAATTAGTGAAAAGGGAAACTTTAGAAATCATGAAACCCATTGGAAAAGATGAATGGGGAAGAGGTTTAGCGCTGTACCCTTTTAAGGAGAATATTTTTTATGGACATAGCGGCGATGTACTTGGTTCTCATTCAATAGCTTTATATAATGAGAAAGATAAAATATCCATATCATATTCTACAAATGGAGAAAGAATTCCCACTAATACTTTTATAGAAGTCCTGATAAATATTATTTACGACAAAGAGTTTAAGCTGCCTGAAATTAAATAGAACAAGTCAAATTATTTCTAAAATAAAAATCGAAAATGACATTGAGATCATAGTATTAACTATGTCATATTTAACTAGTCCTGAAATGGGCAAAACTTTCAGGACTAGTTAAAAAATTAAAGAATCTCAAATACAATTGCTTCTACTGCACCTGTAGCTGAATTAATAACACCAACATCTGTTTTTACTTCTGACATTCTCACCCAGACGCCTCCATAAAAATCTCCAAATCCAAATGCTCCCCAGATAAGTTTATGCGGAGTCCATTCATTGTGCCTATTGGGAGCTGCAAAGTCAACAGAATCACTAAACTCCTGAGCTATAAAAGCACCATTTTCCAAAGCTTTTTCTAACACTTCTTCCCATTCATCCGTATTGGTAAATTTGCCAATAAAAACATCTTTTCCCTGATATCCTCTTGCGGCTTTTATCACGAATCTGCTTTTATTTTTTTTGAGTAATTGTGAAAGATTATATTCTACACCTTTAAAAATAGTAGTCTTGTTTTCAACTGGCGAAGTCCAGGGAATATGGCTAAGCATTAATTCATTGTCTCTTGCTGAGAATTTTCCAGACTGAGCTAATTCTCTCAATATGGCCAAATTTCTTTTATCGCCAAGCATCCTTAAACCTACATGGTCTGGAAAATATATTTTATCCATTATGAATGCCCTGAAAATTGCAGGAGTAATTTCTACATCTAATGCTAAAATTATAACTCCATGAATAACCGTATCTTCAAAATATAAGTCCCCATCGATAAGTTCTAACGAATTTATATTAGCCGAATATGCCTGACCTTCTAATCCTTGATTCTTTAATTCCTGTCTGTAGAAATTGTCAAAAAAAGATAAGTTTTTCTCTCGGTCTACAGTTTCAATATCTCTCATATCAATAAACAAATTGAGCTTCTTTTTGTCTCTTCCTACTTGTTTTCTGATCTGTTCAATAAGATATTCCATGTAAATTTTAAGAGTATTTCTTGTCTTGTAATTGTCTGATTTATCTTCATCTGACAACTCAGGATGATTTCTTCTAATGACAGATTCCAAACTATGTATCTGCCATCCTCCTAATGAAGATCCCATGTTGGCTTCTAAAACTTTAAAGCCATCCTCTGTGTAAGTCAAATCTAATCTGCACCCAACTTCAATGTTTTTTTCATGGCACATCATTCCAAATTCGGCAAGTATTTCATTCCCATCAAAATAAAATTCAGCAATTTTTTTTATGTCATTATTAAAATATAGAGACGGAATTTTATTCAGCAGTTTTGGCAGTCTATGAGAAAGCTCATTTAGCTGTTCAGTCATTTCTTTATTAATGAGTATGGGCCATGATGTAACAGGATACTCATAATTTTTGAAAACTTCAGGAACTGATTCATCATTAGTATCAATCCTTGAAGGAAATTGATCATTGTATCTGAATTTTGAAAATTTATCCGAAAGGATCGTATATTCTTCTATTATATTTTCTAGCATAATAAGTTCTTTTATTGTTATTTTTTTATCGAATTATGTTGAAGATTCTACTGGTTGTTTTTTAGATGATTCCCCAATAAAATAAATAAGTGGCAAGCAGTATGTTTGAAAAGATTACTGAAAAGGCAATTCCTCTTTCTCTGGTTTTTTTAACCGTAAAAACAAAATATGCCAACGTTAAGATCAGACAGCCTAAAAACAAGAAAACCATTGAGAATATATAATTGAAATTTTCCGGCAGTCCAAAAGCCAAAATGAAAAAGTTTTGTTTTGATACTTCTATTATTGCCATAATCAGATTTACAAAAAGAGCTAATCCAATGATCGAAGTAGTAATTAAACATATTCTCATCACTTTATCCTGTATTGCAGGGTATCGTTTTTTGATTATTTTTATGAAATACGTTAAAATAAAAACCAGCATAATTATTAAAGCTATAATAAGTGGAAATAAGAATATTAAATTAAATTGTCCAATACTGCTTCCTGCTTTTGACACTCCTTTATTGATTATAACTCCGGTTACAAGTTTAATTTCTTTTGCTTTCTTAAAAGCATCCAAATCGGGTTTTTGCTGAGGATTATTAATAAACTTCTGTGCCACTTCACGTCCAATTGCTGTAAAGCTTGGTACATGTCCATAGGTTTTTGCATTAATATTATAAGCATTTTTAAATTTTTCGGCTGTCTTTTTTCCATTTGCCTGTGGTGTTATGGGATCAAACTCACCTGAGAAAACCAATACTGGAAATTTAGCTGCAGAAAGATTTGAGAGATCATAATGTTTTACTGCACTTTCATTTCTTTTTTTATTCCATGCTTCACATACTTTAAAATCAGATTTATAGAAAGAAATTCCCCCGCTTAAACCTCTAAATTTTGACGCTTCGCTTTTATATAAAGAAAAATCGTTGTTAGGCAGTGCTTCATTACAGCTTACACAATAGTAAACGCCATAATCCATTTCTAATAAATTTGAAAAAGCACTTACCAGATTTCCTAATGATTCTCCTTTTCTTTCATGAAACTGATAAATTAATACCGGAATAACTTCTACAAGCTGTTTATTGTACAATGCCTGCTGAATTGCTACTTTAAAATCTTCCGCATTATAAGTAAATGTGCCTGTTGACACGAGTGATTTGTCGACTTTTACTGTAAGAGGATTTTTCTCCAAATCGGCAATAACTTCGTAATATACTTTTTCTAAATTAGGATATTCTTTGTTGTAGTTTTTGTCATTTTTACAAATATCAAATACCTTTTGCAGACTTGTCATATAATTAGAGGTATTGTCTACATAATACGTTGAAATATCATTTACAGCAGAATCTAAAACCAATGATTGTATATCTTTTGGATAAGTACTGGCATAGACTTGTGCAATGTAAGTTCCATACGATACGCCATATACATTCCATTCTTTATATTTTAAGGCCGTTTTTAAGGCATGAAGATCATTGGCAATAGAAAAACTATTATACGAATCGATATTTATTCCCCTGTTCACAAGATCCTGTCGGCATAACATTGCAGCATTTGTCTTTTGTTTTTCATCATCTTCTTCACTTTGATTCCTTGCCAGAATTTCTAAAAACTTTTTACCCAGATTTTCAGATAATCTTGGTTTACAGAATCCTGTACCGCGAACATCAAACACTACAATGTCATTATTTTCCCGAAGAGGATGATTCATCCAGGTCCATACATTTGAGATACCAGATGCGCCCGGGCCTCCTTGTATAAAAACAATTGCTTTTGAAGATTTCTCGTTTGAAGTTTTCTTTAAAACAGTTACAGCAATCTTTATGGTCTTTCCATCTTCAGATCCCCAGGTTTCAGGAACATTAAGATATCCCCAGACTATTTTAGAATCAGAATCTTTAAATTGAGATAAATGAGGTGCGCTTTTTTCAAAGGTCACAGTTTGTGCTTGTAAACCGCTCAAAATATTTACCACTAAAAAAAGAATAAGGATAATTGTCGCTTTTAATTTCATAATATTTCTTTTTAATGTTGTTTTTAGAATCGTTGTTTAGAAATTTAAACCAATCTCAATTTTCCTTTCTTTTTCAAAAGATAATTCGATATCTAATGAGCTTACAGGAACGTTAGGGTTTTTAATAATTTCAGCTATTATTTTTTCGTATTTTAATGTGATTAATTCAATTGTTTCAGCGCTGTAACTTGAGGCCGAGTAACTTATATTTCCAGTCAATTTTTTGCTGTTTACAGTAAAAGTGATCAACAATGGTAATCGGCTGTAGGCTTCTTTTATTGGCGCTATCTGCAGATTAAGGTCTTTATTTATGTAAATGTTATTATAATCAAAAGATGGATTTTGGAGTACTAACAAAGTATCAAACCTTAATTTTGACTGTATAACTGCTGGTATATCCTGATGCTCATCAATCAATAATAAATTTTGATGCATTTGATTCATGATTTCGAGAACAGTTTGGTTTGAATTTATTTGTGTTCTTAATGGTAATGTTTTTACATACATTCCTAATTGATTGTGCAATTCAGAATTTGTTCTTCCGGAATTAACTGTTCCTACACAAAAATCATCTTTCTCATACATTTTGTAAATCAAGACATTAAATGCATTAACCAAAAAAGTGTGAAGTGATACATTATACTGATGAACAAAACTTTTTAATTGTGCATTTTCAACTGATTCATACCTAAAATCATGGCTGCCTTTTAAATCTTTTTCTTCGATATTTTCATAATCAAAAGGCACATTTTTATTCCATGAATATCCTTTGAGATAGTTTTTCCAGAAATCAAAGTTTTTTTCGTGATTACTTTTCAGCTCTTTTTCATGCCAAACTGCATAATCTTTAAACTGAAATTTTAATTCTGATTCTTGTTGTATAACTTGTTTTTCTCTGGCTTTGTATTTGCTGACAAAATCTTCAATTAATATCTCCAAAGACCAGCCATCCATTATAATATGATGTGTCGAAAAAACAAGGTAAGACTGCCCGTCACTTCCGTGAAAAAATGAAACTCTAAAAAGCGGTTCTTTCTCCAGGTCAAATTCTGTATTTATATACTCATTCAGCGCATCGGTTATGTGTTTTTCATCATAAAAGAATTCATTAATCAAGATATTCGCTTCTTTTTTACTTGTAATTATCTGGTGCGGAATCCCTCCTATCGCAATAAAATTTGTTCTCAATACTTCATGTTTCTTTTGGATTTCATGAAATATCTGATCGAATAGGGCTTTATTCAGTTCTCCTTGAATTTTAAATACTGCCGACATGTTGTAAGCTGTCGATTTTTCTTGTTGCTGCGATGCCAGCCAAATATTGTATTGAGAGGGAGTTATTGTATAATAGGGCTCTTCATTACTAGTCTGGATATTTACATCTTTTACAACTTCTTTATTATCAAGATATTTAGCAAGTTTTTGAACTGTAGGATAATCAAACACATCTTTTAGGGTAATTCTATAATGCAGTTGTTCATTAATTAGATTTATTAGTTTTACTGCATTTAAGGAATGTCCTCCCAGTGCAAAGAAATTATCTGTAATACTAATTTCTGCTTTTATTTCTAATACTTCTGTATAGAATTTGTAAAGGCTTTTCTCAATTGCTGTTACAGGCATTTCGTTTGAAACTTCAGATTTGGCAATTGTTATTTTGCGCAATGAAAGCTCTTTTCTGTCTATTTTTTTATTTGGAGTCAGCGGAAATTCATCTACCTGCATTATGGCATGCGGAATCATGTATTCCGGTAATTCTTCTCTTAAAATATTGACAATAAACGAAGGGTTAAATTCTTCATTTTCAAAAATTAGATAAGCAATAAGTAAAGATTCCTGTTCTTTGGATTTTTGGGCAACAACAACAGATGCTTTTACATTTTTTATCTGATTTAATCTGGCTTCAATTTCACCAAGTTCAATTCGATAACCTCTTATTTTTACCTGATTATCATTGCGCCCCATGAATTCTATTTCTCCATTTTCGTTCCATCGTCCCAGATCCCCTGTATTGTATATTTTTTGATTTTGGTCAAACGGACTTTGAACGAATTTTTCATTTGTCAATTCTTCATTTTTAAAGTATCCCTGTGCCAGACCATCTCCGCCAATATAAATAGCTCCGGCAGATCCGATAGGAAGCAGCTTCATGTATGAATCAAGAATATATAGCTGGGTATTATTGATAGGTTTACCAATATTTGAAGCTTCATTGGCCTGCATAATATTTTTACAGCTTGACCAAATTGTTGTTTCTGTAGGTCCGTACATATTCCATAATGCTCCGTTGGTCTGTCTTAATTTTTCAGACAATGTTTCGCTTAGCAAATCTCCTCCGCATAAAATTTTCAGCGATTTATTTCCTTTCCATCCGGCATTATATAACATTTGAAAGAAACTAGGTGTTGCCTGAATTATTGTTGGTTTTAAGTCTTCTAAAGCTGTTATAACTGCAAAAGGATCATCTAAAAGTTCTTCACTTGCAATATAAAGCGCAGCACCGCTGATTAATGGAGCAAAAAATTCAAGAATCGAAATATCAAAAGACTGTGTTGTTACTGAAAACAAATAATCTTGTTCTTCAATTTTTGGCTGCTGCTGTATGCTGATTAAAAAATTAAGCAGGGCTTTGTGACCAATTGCAACTCCTTTAGGATTTCCTGTTGATCCTGAAGTGTATATAATATACGCCGTATTTGCAGAAGGCACAGTTTTTAATGCATTTTGTTTTTGATCTAAAACCTCATCTGGCAATAATTCAATGTCTATAATCTGCCTGTTTAAACCTATACTTTGATTTAAAATTTCTGTAGAAATTACCTGTTCTACACCGCTGTGATCAATAATATATTCTAAACGATCTTTTGGAAATGAAGGATCTAAAGGAATATAAGCATTCCCTGATTTCAAAACACCTAGTAAAGTCGCCACGAGATCTGCAGAACGATTCATAAGAACTGCAACAGGTACCGGCTCATCTTTTTTAATCTTTTTTTGCAAAAAGAATGCAACCCTATCCGAAAACAAATCCAGCTCCTGGTATGTAAATGTTTTTTCCTGATCTGTTAATGCAATTTTATTTGGAGTTTTTGCTGCCTGCTTTTTAAAAGAATCCAGCAATGTTGTTTCTGAATCACAATTAAATTCTGTTGCATTGAATTCTTCCAGTAATTGTTTTTTCTCAATTGCCGTAATATATTCATATTCTGAAAGCGGTTTTTCTGTACTTTTTATTATTTCAGAAAGTAATGTTTCAAAATGAGATCCAACTCGGGAAATATCTTCCTGACTAAAATAATTGACATTGTAATCAAAATCTATCTTTACATCTTCTAATGCATCAAACTCGCGAATATAGATTGCCAGAGCTACTCGCTCAGAATGATGAGAAAGCGGGATTACCTTTGTAATGGTATTAACAAAGTGATCTGCATAATTTTGTTTTTCATAAGACAATGTAATGTTAAAAAGCCTTTCATTTTCCTGAAATAAACCCAGCTCTTTTACTAATCTTCCTAAAGGAAATCTTTGATGACGATAATCCTGACGAAGCTGTTGTTTGATATTTTTAATAAGTTCTTCAAAATTATCTTCCAACCCAAATTGAACTCTTAACGGGGACACTCCCATAAATAATCCAACGGTTTTTTTGAATATCGATTTTCCTCTGTTCAGGACTGGAAGCCCAATTGTAAAATCTGTATTTTGATGTTTTTTTCCAAAATAGAGGTATAAAACACCAAGAATAACATGAAAAGTTGTCGCTCCTAAGTCTTTACTTCTCTGCTCTAATTGATTATAAACGTTACGTTTTATAATAATTTCTTTTCTTTTGCTTTGATTAGGTTTACCAGTATTTTCTTTTACTTCGAGTAATTGTTCCGGAAGCTGCTTAAATCTGTTTTTCCAATAGTTTTTGTCATTTTCATAATCTTCAGATAACAAATAGGCTTCATCATCTAAAATAAAATCTTGATAAGAGTAAGGATAAACAGAGGTTACATTTCCTGAAAGTGAAATTTCATTGTAATTTTTCACTAATCTTTGAAACATTAGAGATGTTCCCCATCCATCTGTAATAATATGATGATATACAGAAAATAAATAGTGCTGCTTTTCGTTTACTTTTATCAAAATAAATTTGTGCAATAATTCTTTGGTATCTAATTTAACAGATACCTGAAATTTTTCCTGCATAAATTGGTTTGCTTCTAAATCTGGATTTTCATCACAGGAAAAATCCAGATATTCTAAAACCGAATCATGATTTTCAACAGTTTGAATTGTTACCTGGTCTCCAGATTTTTGTATAATGCTTCTGTAAGAATCATGCTGGTTAATTAGTTCGATGTATGCCTGATTTAATATTTCATAGGAAACATCTCCATCAATGGAAATCTTTGCCCCTATGTTATAAATAGGATCATCAGGATACATAAGCTGCTCAAAATAAACATCTTGTTGAGGAAGTGTAAGTTTCATTTTTATAAAAAATTAGGCTGAGAATTCCCTGCAATCTTTATAGGAATAAAGATTGTAAGAATAATTACCGGTTAAACTTTAGTTTTTATCAGGCCCAGATATTCTCGGCCAATTCTTCTTTGCTGGTAGTTTTAATTTCTTTGACAATATTGCCATAATCAAATTTTATGATTCTGTCTGCCAAATGAAAATAGGCATCATCATGTGTAACTGCAATAATCGTTTTGCCTTCTTCTTTAAATTTTGGCAAAAGAAATTCATAGAAATATTTTCTAAAATGCGGATCCTGATCTGCGGCCCATTCGTCTAAAACCATTACGGGTTTTTTCTCTAACAAATTAAAAATCAACGACATTCGTTTACTTTGACCTTTAGAGAATTTTCTTCTTATAGACGAATCTTTATCATCTGTAATGATTCTATCCATCTCCATTGTTTTTAATAATTCGACATAATCTTTATTATTCTCTAAGGTATAATCGTCGTAATTTTTAGAAAACAAATGATTATCTGTAAATACGGCTGCAATAAGGTCTTGTATATTTTCTCCCCTGTCGCTTTTGTCATCTATTATAATTTTTCCTTCTGTAGGTTTGTAAAGTCCAGTAAGCAGGTTTATAAAGGTGCTTTTTCCAGACCCATTTCCACCCACTATAAAGATGGTTTCGCCTTTTTGAATGTTTAAGCTTATTGGTCCTAACTGAAAAGATGAATCTTCATCTTTGCTTGGATAAGTAAATTCAACATCGCTAAAATTCAGGGATTGAAAATCATTCAGGGTTTCATTTTTAGGTGCCGTTTCTTCAATAACTTCAAAATCTTTTATAAAATTCGAGATTCTTGTATTGGCAACAAAAAATCGAGTATAAAGCTGCTGTAAGTTGATGATATTGTTTATAGGCCCAGAGATAAATAAAATAATTACGACATACGAAATAACATCTTCTCTTGAAAGGAGATCAAGTGCCGGCAGTACAAATAAAATTACAGATACAACAAAATACAATCCGTATTGGCTTATTAGGTTAATAGAAAGAAAAACATAATTTATACTAAAATCAAGATTCATTGCTTCATCTCTGTTTGGAATAATAAATTTGTTCAGTAAGTTATCTCTTCTTAAAAAACTAACTTTTAACTCCTTAAAACCTCGTATAACATCATCTACTGATTTGTAATATCCATCATTGTATTCTCTTAATTGATTTACTCTTTTAGACATTGCATTCATTACAATAAAATAGCAGGCTCCTACCATTACAATCAAGCTTACTACTATTAAGGCAGATACCAGCGAAAGTGTAAACATATAGATTAAACAAAGGATAAGCATTAATAGCGAATTAATTGTATGTGTAACAGTATAAGGCAGTAAAGAAAAGGTTCTTAAATCTTCGACAACCGTATAAAATCTCTGCGATCCGTATTGTTCCAGTTTTAGCAATGGAACGCTTAATATTTGTTTGAAAATTTTCTTTTCATTTTCATAAAGCATATTAAATGAAAACTTATTGAGCTTTTTTTGAAAAATAACATTTAATAAATACGTATATACAAGAATAGACACAAACACAATTCCCATATAGTCAGTAAGGAAAGCTTTGTTTCCTGCCATTACATTATTGATTATATATACAATCGAGAATGTTAATAAGGTGTTTGGCACAGCGTATAAAAGGAGATAAAAAATTTCTCGTTTTTTTATTTTTAACATGATAAGTAAGGTTACGTTAATTTCATTTTTAATTCTACCCTTTCTGCGTCGAGCTGGTAGATTATTTTTTCGATTTCTGAAGATTCAATGCTGCTTCCAAAAATTTCGATTATCCTTAGCAGTAATCTTACAATTTTGACTGCTATGTATTGTTTTTTCTCAATATTATGATTGGCCGATAATGTTTCATTAAACATAAAATTTAAGCTTCCTAATATGTATCTAAATTTCATTGAAAGGTTTTCTGAAATTAAAACATCATCAATCATAATAGGTTCCAGATCATTTTTGTTCTGAATTTTAGTTTTTATTCCCAATATATACACATATCCATCTGATATACAATAAACTTCTTTTGCTATATTATTCATCCTTTTAAAATTTAATTGTTAAACCTTATATTCTAAAATTTTTAAATTGTCAATAAATCCCTTTTTTTAGCCGAAAAAGACTTGTTTAATATCATTGCTATTTGATCTGAATGGGGATATATAAAAAAGTGGTTTCCTTTTAAAACATTGTATCTAAAATCCGAATCTGTAAATATTTTCCAATTCTCGATTTCACTGCATGTTTCTTCTTCGGTTCCCATCAGGGCATAAATTGGAGTATTAATTACTATGCCTTTTTCTAAAAAGGGATCTTTTTCCAGACATTCAAAATCAGCCCGGATTATAGGGGCAAAAAAATCGTATAATTCGTTATTTTTCAGGACTTCTTCCGGAACGCCTCCAAGTTCTCTTAATTCTTCTTTAAATTCAGAATCGCCTAATAAATACGTCATAAAGTTTTTTTTCTTTCGTACTCCCGGGCCTGCATTTCCTGAAACAACTAATTGTTCAGGAAAATGTCCCATTTTTTCTAACCTTGCCACTACGCTTAGTCCTAATGTGGCGCCCATACTATGTCCGTATATTACAAAAGGATTTCCGTTTCGTAATTTGATAATCTGACGACAGTAATCATCTATTGCTTCTTCTTTTAGTTTGATAAGTTTTTCATCCATTCTTTTACCTCTTCCCGGTAATTCGAGAGCAATAGACATAATACTATTATTAAGTTTGTTTTTAAGAAAATCAAACGAAAATGAACTGCCTCCTGCGAAATGCAAAAAAAATAACTGGTTTTTCATGATACATACTGATTAATTACTTCTTTTTCTTTCTTCTTCATTTCCAAAATTTCTTTTTTGAGATTTAATCTTATCATTTCCAAACATATAGTTTAAAGAAATTCTAAAATATCTATTGCTTGGATAGGAAATGTAATTTTGATTTATACCGTTAATCTCTGAAGACATTTTTCTAACACTGGAGTTAAAAATGTCAAACAATCCCATAGAAAGATTCAGGTTTTTTATTATAGATTTATAAGTAAATGCAAGATCCAGAGATGATGCCTGTGAATACTCGAATAAATTATCTTTATAAGGCGAATTGTACCAAAAATTAAGTTCTCCTATGATTTTTCCATCTTTATCAAACGTAAAAATGTTATTAATTGAACCATAAAATTCAAGACCATTTTTTAAAGATGCATTTACATCATTATTTGTTTTATTAGAAACAGAATAATTTAAGAACAAAGTGTTATCTGTTTTCCACCAGGAAAAAATTGGCAGCTGATAATTTTCGGTCAATGCAAAGCCATAATTTGTATAAAAATTTTCCTGAGTAACTATTTGTTCCTGAGTACTCTCATCTAATTTAAACACAACTCCAAAAGCATTTGTTTTTGACATAAAAGAAATCTTCGTGTTTAGGTTTTCTTTGTATGTATGCGAAAATTCAAAACTATCTATAAAAGCTGGCTGTAAATTTGGATTTCCCTGTGATGAAACATTGCTGTTTACAAAATAACGCAACGGATTTAGTAAAGAATAACTAGGTCTCTGGATTCTTCGTCCGTAATTAAAACTAAAAACATTGTCTTCATTTTTTTGATATGAAAAGAATACGGTTGGGAAAAGCTTAAAATAATCGTTTTTATTAATCTGATCTAATTTTTCAGATTCTCCTGTTGTTTGCGTGTATTCTCCTCTTAACCCAATTTGAAGGTCTATTTTTTGGTTAATTTTTTTGGTTCCGGTAAAATAGGCCGCCTGAATATTTTCTTTATAATTAAACTCATCTGAAAGTTCAGGATCTAAAACCGGGCTTCCTGAAATAAGATCGTAGTAAATATTATCGTTGTTTGTTTTTATAAAACTTATTTTGGCACCGTATTGAAAATTAGCAAATGCTGAAGGATGTTCTACATCTATTTTTGCATTGTAATTGTCTATGTTTTGATTAACATTTGAATTGTTTGCAAAGTCAACATTCATGAATTCATTATCTGTGTTGTATTTATTGGACAATAAATTACTATGTACATCGCGGTTGTAATTAAGGTAATCGACATTAAAAATGATTTTTTTACCTAGTGTATCCAGTTTTCTTTCATAAAATAAATTAACTGAATGGTTGTCTTTTTTTCCGTCTAAATTTCCGTTTGCTTTTAAGTAGTAATCAATTTCATTAGAGCTGTTGTAAATGTCTGTATGAATGTTGTCTTTCAGGTTCGATTTTATAAATGCTCCAGAATATTGAATTCCAACTTTATCATAACTGCTCATATTATAATCAAATAAAAGTCTTGTCGAAAAGCTGTTTTCATTTTGCTTTTGATGGGTTTTTAATTTAAGAGGTGAATCTTTAAAATAAATCTCCATACGCTGGTCTATAAAAGTATCTCCATAATCATATCCTGTAATAAAAGACAAGTTGATTTTATCTTTTCTGTAGCTGAAATTATTATTAAGCGACTGTTTACCATATTTAGCCTGAATATGTGTTGCAGAGATATTATCACTCCAAGAATCTTTTTTAGATCTTTTAAAAATGATATTCACTATTCCGCTGTTTCCTTCTACTTCATATTTTGAAGAAGGATTAGTGATTACTTCAATTTCTTTAATATCTGTTGCAGAAATAGTTTTTAAAAAGTTTTTTAATTCTTCTCCTGTCAGCTGCACCATTTTTCCTTCTATCATGATTCTAACACTGCTTTTTCCCAGCATAACAATTTCATCATTTTTAAGAATTAAACCCGGCGCTCTTTTCAAGGCATCAAACCCGTTTCCTACACTTGCTATTGGGCTGTTCTGAACAGAAAAAATAGTTTTATCCAGCTTTCTTTTTATCAGACTGCCCGAGTTTTTAATTACCACTTCTTCTAAAATATTCTCTTTTCTTTTTAAGATAATTGGTTCAAGCTGTATATCATTTTCTGCAGAAATCTCCTGAAAAAAAGATTCATAGTCCAGATAACTAATTGTTATTTTATAAATTCCTTTTGAAACATCAAATTCAAAAGAACCGTCCTGCCCTGTTACGATTTCTTTTACAGTAACATCTTTATCATCAGACAAAATAACATTTACATTAGATAACAAGCCTGTTTCATCTTTTATAGTTCCGTTTATTTTTACCTGGGAAAAAGAGAAAAAAGGTATGATGATCAGTAATATTAATATTGTGTTTTTCATTTCTTTTTTATTTAATTAAGTTTCTCTCTATTTACTTGTACAGAGAACTTTTGGCTTTGTTGTTTTGGCTCTTACATTAATATTATTACTCCATAAGCATCCTATTCATGTTGTTATTTTTGATGAAAACAACATGAATAGTAATCCTTACAATAAAAATTTATGGTACTAAAAAGTATTGATTTCGGAATTCTGGTTAATTTCAATTCCTTCGTATAAGTCCTGTAGAAAATTATCTAACGAAATTACATCCTGCTTTTCCTGATAGATATTCTGTGCAGATATTAGTTTTAGGAAAATCCCGTCTTCAAATATTTCACACTCCAGATTTACTCCATAAAAGTCCAGGAATTTTTCAGAATAAATTTTTCCGTTTTCGTTAATCTCTCTTTTAGAATTTAAACTTCCTTCTCTAACAAATAAATTTAAATATCCAATTACATTCTGGTCGATGTCATATCCTGAGATTTCCATTACATCTTGTCTTATGGTTTCGTATGGAATTCTTTGATATGTTCTGTTTTGAAGATATTTAATATACGTTTCTAAAATAAATTCCAGACTCATTGTTTGATGATCTCCATGATATGAAATTGGCAGAGCATTATCTGTAACTCCCAGTATCTGATTTAGATCCATACCTTGGATTTCCTGCTCCCTGCCATTAACTAAGAAACTGTACAATCCTTTGTTTTCGATGTTAAGAGCGTTTAAAATCATCTCATAAAACCCAATAAAAAAAGCACTTATAGGAAGATTATTCTGCTTTGCTGCTTTTTTTATGCCGTCAAATCTGTCGCTTGTAATAGTTACTTCCTGAATTATATTTACTGACTCTTTTTTATTCTTCGAATCATTAAAATGCAATGGTGCTTTTTGGAGTGTTTCTTTCCAGTATTCTCTTTCTCTTACACCTTCATCAGATGATAAAAATTCTCTCTTTTTAATTATAAAATCAAAAGGATGATTGTAATTATTCAGTCTTCCTTTTCCTTGAAAATAACTGCAAAGCTCCTGATAGATTTTATCGACAGAATATTGATCTAATAATGAATGATGTATCTTTAAAGTTATTCCGGCATCATTGGTATGTGCTTCCTGCTGTAAAACCAAACATCTTATAAGTGCTTCATTTTCGAGATCATAAGGTCTTCCTAAAAAATTATCTTCTATTTTTAAAATCTCTTCCTGCTCAGCAAAAGAAACATCTTGAATTAAGATTTCCATTTCTACATCATCCGGATGGATATATCGCTGAAAAACTTTATTGTCTATTTTTTCCAGTTTCATAGACAAGGCTGGAATGCCTAAAAGAAATTCTCTAAAATTCTTTTCAAATGAATTTCTATCAAAATCAGGCATTGTTTCTTTTATAGTTACACAGGCGTATTGAGATTTATAAAATCTAATTTGATTTGGAGACAATTCAACTAAATCACCATAAAACCATCCAGATTTTTTCTCTGTATCAGTAACAGTATGTATCTTTTCAGCTGACTTTAAAGCCAGAGTTTCGATTAAATTCTCTAATTTATTTTGATAAGAATCACTTAGTTTTTGAATGGTTTGTGCTGAGTATCTTTCGCTTGAATATCCTATTGATAAGCTTAAACCTCCTGCAACCATCATTCCTGATATGTCTAATAAAATACTGCTTTCGCTGTTTCGAATATCAATTGATGAACCAATACCTTCTGAAGAAAATTCAAACATAACTTTATTATCAGTTTTTCCCGCATTTGCGCCAAAATCTCCTAAATAATTAAACTGAATGCTTGGAATTAGTTCATTACTAAATGGTTTATCTAAATAATGTAAAATACCGTAACCTATTCCTTTATTTGGAATTTTGCGCAGAGATTCTTTTACTGCAGTAACTTGATTTGTTTTATCCTGAACATCTAAAACAAAAGGATATACACTTGTAAACCAACCAACTGTACGACCAATATCTACTCCTTCGATGATTTCCTCACGGCCGTGGCCTTCCATTTTTACAACACTTTTACTTATTCCAAAAACTTCCTGGACTGCTAATCCTAAACCAGTCAATAGAATATCGTTTATTTCTGTATTGTATACATCATGAACCTGGGTTTGTAATTTCTCTGTAATAGCATTATCTAATGCAAAGACATTTCTTTTATCAATTTTCAGGGTTTTAGCAGATGGTTCATAATCAGATGGCAATAAAGGGATTAACTCTTCGCTCATTTCTTCCCAATAGATTCTCTCTGACTGCATTTCTGTGCTTTTTGCAAAATCTTTCTGCAAGGATGCCCAACGTTGAAATGAGTCTGTTTTTGCTGGTAATTTAACTTCGTTATCTGATTGATATGAGCCATACAGACTTGATAAATCTTCCAACAGAATACGCCATGATACACCATCGACAACTAAATGATGAATTATTAAAGCCAGTCTGTCTCCGTCTGACATTCTAAAATGTCCAACATGAACCAAAACTCCTGAGCTGATATCAAATGAAGCCTGAAGTTCATTTCCTAGTTTGTTTAAAGCTGCTAATTGATCTGATTCATCTCTTAAATCATAAAAACTAATTTTATAATGAGCGTTTAAAGCATCTTCATTAGACTGTTCCCATCTCGTATTTGTTTGTTTATAAACCATTCGCAAAGCATCATGATGTTTTACTAAAGAAGCAATTGAACGCTCTAGTACAGATGGTTCCAGCTCTTCTTTACTTTTTAACAGTACGGACTGATTGTAATGATTTTTGTTTGGTATGGTTTCTGTCTCAAAAAAGTAGTACTGAATTGGTGTTAATTCTACTTCGCCTGCCACTTCTTTTTGGTCAACAGCAATAGTATTTATTTCTACCAGTTTAGCTAAATCTTCTAATACGGGTTGTCTTAATATTTGTTCTACTTTTATAACATAACCTTGTTGTTTTAAACGAGAAATCAGCATGATTGATTTTATAGAATCTCCTCCAAGATTGAAAAAACTGTCCTTTACTCCAATTTTTTCATATTTCAAAACTTCAGACCATGCGGCCGCAAGCAGTTTTTCTTCTGATGTTCTTGGTGCTATGTATTCTTCTTTTATTAAATCACTTTCAACAACGTCTGGAAGTGCTTTTCTATCGACTTTACCGCTTGTGTTCATTAGAATAGATTCTACCTGAACAAAATACCCCGGAATCATGTATTCTGGCAATATTTTACCTAACGCTGCCTGCAGCTTTCTTTTATCTAATTCAACATCAGAAACATAATAAGCGACCAGATACTTATCATCTTGATTTTCTTTAACCACAACAACGGCATGCTTAACCTCATCCTGTAAAGAAAGATGTTTTTCTATCTCTTCTAATTCAATTCGATAGCCTCTTATTTTTACTTGTTCGTCGATTCTTCCTGTATATTCTATATTTCCATCTGCCAGCCATTTTCCTAAATCACCGGTTTTGTACATAATTTCACCTTCCTTATATGGGTTAGGTATAAATTTTTCAGCGGTTAATTCGGGTCTGTTCAAATATCCTCTGGCTAATCCGGCACCTGTAATATAAATTTCTCCAATTGCTCCTTCTGGCAATAAATTAAGATATTCGTCTAAAATGTAAACTTCAGTATTAGCTATAGGTTTACCAATAGGTACAGTTTTAGATAATAATTCAGATCCTTTTTCTATTTTAGATATTGTTCCTAAAACGCATACTTCTGTAGGGCCGTATGCATTAAAGAAATTTCCGTGCTGAACAAACTCTGCTACTTTATCATAAACTGCTGATTCTCCTCCTGTTATTAAAACTTTAAATCCTTTTAAAGATTGAACATCAAGCATTTTAAAAAATGCCGGAGGCAGAATAGAAATATCTATATTATTTTCGACAACATAGCTTTCAAACAATTTTACATCTTTGCGTGTTTCTTCATTTAAAATAAACAAAGAATGTCCTCCAAGAAGTGAAATAAAAATTTCATAAATCGAAGCATCAAACGAATGTGATGAGTATTGCAGCCAATTTGAGCAGTTATAGGGTTTAAAAAGTTCTATTTGTGAAACAGCTGTATTTATTAACCCAGAATGTTTTATCATAACTCCTTTTGGATTTCCTGTTGATCCTGAAGTATAAATTACATAAGCCAAATCAGCCGGAAGCAGGTTTACATCCTGATAAATATTTTCTTCCGGATTTGTATCCAGTTCTACATCTATCGAAAAAATATCACCCTGGTAAAAATCCAGGTCAAAAATAAAAGCAGTTTCGGTAATTAATAATTTCAAATCTGCATCTTGAGCTATATAAAGCTTTCTATTGCTTGGTAATTCTGTATCAATAGGCACATAAACTCCTCCTGCTTTTAATATTCCTAAAATAGAAACAATAGATAATTCACTTTTGGTTAAGTGTACACCTATAAAATCATTTTTTTTAATATTAAACTTATTTTGTAAAGTTTGAGCCAGAGAATTAGATAATGTATCTAGTTCTTTGTAAGTTAGTTTCTTGTCAGTAAAAGTAACAGCAATATTATCTGGTGCGTTTTTAACCTGTCTGTCAAATAATTCAACTGCTGTTTTATGCATTGAATAATCGGCTTTATAAGAATTAAATTCATGCAGCAATTGTTGTTTTTCATCTTCAGATAAGAAGCTGATGTCTTTAACAGGAATCTCAGGATTATTTGAAATTTGAGATAAAATGCTGCTGTAATGAGCCATAAAGCGTTTTATCATTTCAGGTTCATAAATATCTGTATTAAAATTCATTGAAAAAGAAACGTAGTCATTTATTTCCTGAAAGTGAAATTCGATATCATGTTTACATTTTCCTGTTCCTAGAGTTTTAATTACATTATACTGCGTTTCTGCATAATTGTTTGAACTACTGTCGTGAAACGTAAATGACATATCATAAACAGGAGTTCTTCCCGGATCATGATTTAGGTTTAAATCGCTCACTAACTCATCAAACGGATAATCCTGATGTTTAAAGGCTGCTAAAGTATTTTTCTTAACTTCTTTAAAAAATTTGACAAAACTGTCTTCTGGAGAAAGATGATTTTTGAGCACCAGAGTTTTAATATAAAAACCTATTTGATTTTCAAGCTCGTAATCTTCTCTTCCGGCCATTGGGAAGCCAAGAATTATATTTTTTTCATTAGTATACTTGTATAAAAGTATTTTTAAAACTGATAATAATCCCATGAAAACACTTCCTTCTTCTTTTTGAATTATGTGTTTTAAATTTTTAATACTTTCCGGAGCTATATTAGTTTGAAAATGACAGCCGTTGTATGTTCTAAATTTTGGTCTCTTTTTATTTGAAGGCAGATTTAAAGCTGCTAAATCACCGCTTAAATTTTCTTTCCAAAATTCTTTGTGTCCTTTCATTTCGTCGCTCACTAATAGAGCATCTTCCCAAACAGAATAGTCTTTATACTGAATTTGCAATTCTGGTAAATTAACTATTGTTTCTGTAAGATAGGATTCATAGTAAGCCAGAACTTCTTTTTCTAATATGCCCAGCGACCACTCGTCGCTAATAATGTGGTGCATGTTATAGTAAAAACAGTATTCTTCTTCTGCTGTCTGCAAAAGTGATGCTCTAAGTAATGGCCCATTGATTAAATCAAAGGGCTTAAATGAATCTTCTTTTATATAATCTGCCACTGCAGACTGAATGTTGGTTTCGTTTCTAAAATCTTTATAATCAATTTTAAAATTTAAAGTATTTCGATCTAAGATGTATTGCTTTAACTCACCATTTTCATTTTCATTAAAAACTGTTCTTAGTATTTCATGTCGGTCAATAACAGAATCTATTGCTTTCAATAAATACAATTTGTTTTTTACCCCTTCTAAAATTTTAGAGGCCGGCATATTGAATGAAATAGAAGCTTCTTCGTTCTGGCAAACAATCCACAATCTTCTTTGTGCTGATGAAACAGCATAATTATCAGACTGCTGTGCTTTTTCTATTTTGGTTCGTGATTCTTTTTTTAAAGATTTTAAATAAAGAATAATCTCTTCTTTGTTCTCTTTAATTTCATTAATCATTTCTGCTGGAATCTTACCTTTATCGGCAGCAACTTCGATGTTTTCCTCATCATTAAGTTTTATGTAAATATGGTGTTCCTTTAATTTGTTAAGCAGATTATTTATATGATTTTTCATGACAAATTTTATTTTTAAGATTTATTAATTAGAAAAAGCATTCAGCATCTTTTTTATTTATACTCAATAGTTTTTTCTCCAAACAGTCTTTCTGCATCTATACCTCTTTCTATGCATTCTGCTACAAGCTGGTTAGATTCTACAATAGGACGTGACTCATCTGTATATTTAATTGAACTGATAAATTCCAGCCAAGGCTCTAATCCCATTGCATAAACAAAGACATTTCTTGGTTTAAAAATATCAACCAGTGACATTCCCTGCTTGCTGTCACAACCTGCTAATCTTCTGGATAAATCTTTTTCCCTGTCTAATTTTTCCGGCATTAATGGCCCATAAAGCCAGGAAAGAGGTGCTCCATCGCATTCCATACCTAAAAATAAAACATCTGCATCTCCAAGAACTTCATGGATTTTTTGATAAATTTTAGGTTCAATATTGCAGGAGTCTGCTGTAAATAGAATTTTTAAATCATTATGCAATGCAATATGATAGCATAATTTACTTCTAATATCGATATCCGAATGTTCTCCTAAAAATGGTAATCCGGTTATAGTACAGCCATGCATTTCAATATTTTGCATTTCGTCTAATTGGATTACATTGTTAAAACCAATGGCATTAAACATCATTTTGATACTTGGATCCTGCAGGTTTCCTTTTCCGCTGCTGGGAACAATTATATGTTTGATACGATGTCTTAACTGTAATAAAGTCTCTAACAATATATGATCCTGATGATTATGTGTTATCAATACATAATCTATTTGATCCGGTAAATCGCTGATTGTATATCTGTTAACTTCTTTTTCGTATCCGTCATAACTAATTACCGGATCAACAAGAATAGAAATCTCATTTGTTTCTACCAGAACACATGCATGTCCAAAATATCTTGTTCTAACTCCAGAACCACTATATTTTGTAAATTTTGGCGGTGCTTCTTTTGTAAAAAATTGTTTAAACAATTCTTCCTGATTATCACTTACTCCTAAAAGTTGTTTTATTTTATTGTAATCATTTGGAGTTTCTTTCATTTTAAAAAGTTCATCTATAACTTCTGATTTAAATGGTATATCTAAGTGAACTAAATTATCGTCATCTAATCTTGGCGTACTTAAAACAAAAGAACGGGAGTCATCTGCTTCTACTAATTGTAAAGAGATCGTTTGTGCTGACTCATCGTAATATTTACTTTTATACAATAAATTTTCAAAAAATCTGAAATTTGGATTATTGTTAAGGTCATAATATAACTCAACATAACCTTTTAAAATTTCAGGAACTTTGTCATATAAAAGGTTTAAAGAATATCCTTTGGCTTCTTTTCTTAATATTTCATTTAGTTCTAAAATTGCTTCTCTTAACTCTAGTAAATCAGCTCTTTTTTCTAAGGTTTCATCGTATAGAGACTTAATTTCATCTACTCTTTTTCCTTTATAATCAATAAATGGTCCGCCTAACATTTTAGGATTTTCGACAGCAGCGGCATGTACACTAGGATTCTTGATATAGGATTCCATGATTTTTAAATGTCTGTCTTTTATGTTCATTGCTGCAGTTGCAGGCGATATTAAGTATGACCAAGCATACCATTTATCTACTAACGATTCAATTGCTACGTTTAATTTTAAATAATATTGATTTGTATTTAGTTCCATTTTATTCGATTTTTTACTTATTAAATAACTACTTTGTCTGATATATTCTCTTCACTCAATTGATACTCGTACCAGGCTTTGTTTGATATTTCTAATGCCAGGGCTTTTACAGTAGGGTTTAAAAAGAATGTTTCTAAGTTTATCTTTACGCCCAGCGTTTTGTTAATTCCTCCAATAATCATCATTGCTTTAATACTGTTACCGCCCAGAGCAAAAAAGTTGTCGTTTACTCCTATTTTGTCTATATCCAGAACTCGTTTCCAGACTTCAATAAGTTTAAACTCTTCTTCGGTATCAGGAGCTATATATTCTTCTCTGATTAAATCAGTATCATCTACATCCGGGAGAGCTTTTCTGTCTACTTTATCGTTTGTTGTTAAAGGGATAACATCTAATTGTACATAGTAAGCAGGTATCATGTAATCTGGCAGCATTTTGCTTAGATTTTCGGTCAAAATCTTCTTATCAAGCTCATAATCTGACACATAATAAGCTACTAAACATTTTTCGCCTTTAATTTCTTTAACAAGAACTACAGAATGTTTAATTCCTTCCTGAGATAACAGTTGTTTTTCGATTTCTCCTAATTCTATTCTGTAGCCTCGAATTTTTACCTGACCATCTATTCTTCCCATAAATTCAATATTCCCATCTGGTAACCAGCGTGCCAAATCACCTGTTTTATAAATTTTTTGACCAGATTTAAATGGATTTTCAATGAATTTTTCGTTTGTAAGCTCTTCATTATTCAAATATCCATTAGAAAGGCTTTCTCCCGAGATACATAACTCTCCTATTACGCCAACAGGCTGCATGTTAAGTTTATCGTTTAATATATAAACCTGAACATTTGATATTGGTTTTCCAATAGGAACATTTTTATCTGTTTTAGACTGACAATCATAATAAGTAGCCACTACTGTATTTTCTGTAGGTCCGTAATTATTATAGATTTTCAGATTGCTATCTTTTGAGTAAACTAAAGCTTCCCCGCCTGTTAGTAATTTGGTCTCTAACCCTGATACATTTTCTTCTATTATATCCTGACAAATTTTTGAAGGAATGTAAGAATGGGTAATCTTATTTGTTTTTAAGAAAGAAACCAGATTTTCTATTTGAAATCTTGTCTCATCATCCTGAATAGGATACAATGAAGCTCCAGAGATTAAATAAGGGAAGATTTCCCAAACTGATGCATCAAAAGCAACTCCTGCATACAGGGTACCTCGGCTCTGAGCATTGACTTCATATGTCTTAGTATGCCAAAAACATAAATTAACCAGACTTTTGTTTGATATCATTACTCCTTTTGGTGTACCTGTAGATCCTGATGTATAAATTACATAAGCTAAATCATCACTAGATCTGTCAATATTTAATTTGACTGCCGATAAATTTTCTTTGTTTAAATTAAAATCGTTTATAATTTGTTGATCTATTAATACTTTGGCTTTTGTTTCTTCGACAATAGTATTTATTCTATTTTCAGGATAATTGACATCTAAAGGAACATAAGTCGCGCCTATTTTTAAGACTGCTAAAATTGATACAATCAGATATTCGCTTCTTTCTAGTTTAATTGCCGCAAGATCTCCTTTTTTAATATCTGAGTGAGCTGTTAAAAACCCGGCCATTTTATCTGTCAGATTATCTAATTCACGATAAGTCAGAATACAATCTTCAAAAGAGACTGCAATGTTATCAGGAGCTTTTTTAACTTGTTCCTCAAACAATTCAATTACTGTTTTATCTTTTGGAAATGCTGATTCAGTATCATTGAAATCTACTAATATCTTGTGTTTTTCATCTTCTGTTAAATAGACTACATCACCTAATTTTACATCATCCTCTTTACTGAATTGTTCTACTATATTGATAAAATGCTGCGAAATATTTTTTATCGCTTCTTTTTCAAAGGCTTCTGAATTATAGCTGAAATCTATCTTTAATTCAGAATTTGATGGATTTACAATAATCGTAAAGTCATAATTTGTTTGTTCAAAGGTTTTTACTTCTTCTACATTTATGGTTTGTTTATCGTGATATTCTTCAGAAGTATCAGCGGCAGTTTCCTGAACAAAATAGTTTTCAAAAACCATTAAATTTTTAATCAGTTCTACTCCTAAAATACTTTGAGACTGAACATCAGACAAATTCATGTAATGATGTGAGGCACTTTTTATAGCTTCTGATTGAAGTTGTTTTAACAATGATTTTGGAGTATCATTATTAGTATATTTCAATCTTACCGGTATTGTATTTATAAATAGTCCAACGATTTCTTCGACTCCGGATAATTCTCCCGGACGACCAGAAACTACAGACCCAAAAACAACATCTTGTGTATTATTATATCTTGATAATAAATAGCCCCAGACTCCTTGAACGAAAGTGTTAACTGTTATGCCAATCTCCTGACATAACTGACTGATTCTTTGATAGAGTTCTCCATTTATATCAAAATTAAAATGTTTAACTTCGAATTTTAGCGGCTGTTTTTTCTTAAACGGAATATCTATGATTGTTTCCAATCCGTCTAAATAATTTTTCCAGTAGTTTAATGATTCTTCTTTATCTACTTTTGACAGCCATTTTATGTACTCTGAATATTTTACAGGTTTAGGCTGATCTATCGACTTATTAGATGAAATGGCATCTATAATATTTCCAAAATCATTAATCAAAATACTCATACACCAGCCATCCATCAAAATATGGTGGTGACTCCAGATGAATACGAAATGATCGTCTTCGAGCTCCAAAACTTTCAATCTCATTAGTGAAGGTTCTTCAAAATTAAATCCAGATGCTCTGTCTTCTTTTTTCCTTCTTTCTATGAAATTTTCAATAGTCTCATTATCATTTTTTACAACTTTTTCGTGTGAGAAATGACCTTCTGCAGATTTATAAACAACCTGCAATGGCAATTCTGCAAGATTATTGACAAAAGCTGTTCTTAAAACTGAGTATCTTGAGATTAGTTCATTAAAAGCTTTTCTAACAGATTCAATAGATAATCCTTTTGCATTTAAGCTGTAAGACATCTGCTCAAAATACATTGGACTGGTTTTGTCTACTAACCAATGATAGTATAAACCTTGCTGCAACGGAGATAACTCGTAAACATCTTCAATGTTATTGTCTTTATTTAGCTGTACTAATTCTTCATAAGACAAATTACTATAAGTCAAATCCGAAGGTGTAAGCTGAGATTCTTTCGTTTGTGAAAGTTCTGTTATAAGTTTTACAAGTTTATTTTGATAAGCATCTGTAAGTCTGTCTATTGTTTCTTGTGAATATTTTTTTGCAGAGTACCCAATATTAATATTCAGTTCACCTGCTACCATCATTCCTGAAACATCTAATAAAATAGTACTTTGGCTATTTTTAATATCTATAGATGAACCAATGCTCTCTCCTGCAAATTCAAATATGGTTTCATTATCAGACTCTCCGGAATTTGAACCAAAATCTCCAAGGTAGTTGAATTGAACACTTGGAAGTAAAGAAGATTCAAAAGGCGCATCCAGATAATTTAAAATACCATAACCTATCCCTTTATTTGGAATTTTACGCAATGATTCTTTAACAGAAACCAATGGATTATTTCCTGACACATTTAAAACAAATGGGTAAATACTTGTAAACCAGCCAACCGTACGACCAATATCTACTCCATCAATAATTTCTTCACGGCCATGACCTTCCATTTTTACTGCAGTCTTGCTAACATCAAAAACTTCTTGTATCGCCTGACCTAGTCCCGTTAAAAGGATATCATTTATTTCTGTATTGTATACATTATGAACCTGTGTCTGCAGTTTTTCAGTTATTAATCGATCTAATACAAAACCTTTTTTTGTATCTATACTAACTGTTTCAGATTCTTGGTCATAGTCTGTAGATAGTACTGGTACTTGTTCTTTACTGATTTCTTCCCAATATTTTCTTTGTAACTGCATCTCTCTGCTCTTTGCAAAATCTTTCTGCAAGTATGCCCAGCGCTGAAATGAATCTGTTTTTGCTGGTAATTTAACTTCGCTGTCTGACTTATAAGAATCATACAGATTTGATAAATCTTCTAACAAAATACGCCATGATACGCCATCGACAACTAAATGCTGAATTATTAAAGCCAGTCTGTCTCCGTCAGACATTCTAAAATGCCCCACATGAACCAAAACTCCTGAGCTGATATCAAATGAAGACTGAAGCTCATTTCCTAGTTTGTTTAAAGCAGATAATTGATCTGATTCTTCTCTTAAATCATAAAAATTAATTTTATAATGAACATCTGAAGCATCTTCATTAAACTGTTCCCAGCTCGTATCAGTTTGTTTATAAACCATTCGCAAAGCATCATGATGTTTTACTAAAGAAGCAATTGAACGCTCTAGTACAGATGGTTCCAGCTCTTCTTTACTTTTTAACAGTACTGACTGATTGTAATGATTTTTGTTTGGTATGGTTTCGGTTTCAAAAAAGTAATGCTGAATTGGTGTTAATTCTACTTCGCCTGTTGTTTCGATTTGCTCGATATTATTTGTAATTGTTACAACAAATCGAGCCAGATCTTCTAATACTGGATTTCGTAATATATTATCAATCTTCAATACATAACCGCGTTGTTTTAATTTAGAAATAATCAGGATAGATTTAATAGAATCACCTCCCAGATTATAAAAATTGTCTTTTACTCCAATTTTTTCATACTTTAAAACTTCTGTCCAGACTTCTACTAATGCTTTTTCTTCTTCATTTCTTGGCGCTGTATATTCTGTTTTAATTAAATCACTTTCAATAACTCCAGGAAGTAATTTTCTATCAACTTTACCATTTCCGGTTAAAGGAATGGCATCCATAGCTACAAAGAAATTTGGAACCATATACTCTGGCAGCTGCTGCTGGATATAGCTGCGAAGTGATGCTTTATCTACTTCAGTATCTGAAACATAATAGGCAACTAAAATTTTATCTCCATTTAATTCGCAGGTATCTACTACAAACTGTCTGATATCGCTTGAGTATCCCAATAAAACAGCTTCTATTTCTCCCAATTCTATACGATGGCCTCTAATTTTTACCTGATTATCGATTCTGCCTATGTATTCAATATTTCCATCTGTCTGCCATCTGCCAAGATCTCCAGTTTTATAAAGTCTTTCTTCTGGGTTAAACGGATTTACTATAAATCTTTCAGCAGTAAGTTCCGGGCGATTTAGATATCCTCTTGCTAAACCTGAACCGCCAATATACATTTCGCCAATAACTCCTGCCGGAACTATATTTTTAAATTCATCCAGAATTAAACAGCTTAGTGTTGGTATTGGTTTACCAATATTTGACTGTCCTAAATCAATTTCTTTTTTTCCTATTTCTTTGTAAGTTACATGCACAGTAGTTTCTGTAATACCATACATGTTTATCAATTTAGCATCAGGATATTTATTGTGCCAGCTGGAAAGCATTGCCGGATTTAAAGCCTCACCGCCAAAAATTATATATCTAAGTTTTAAATCTCTTTTTGGGCAGACTTTTTCGCACTCTATAAAATTATAAAATGCAAGAGGTGTCTGATTTAATATAGTTACAGATTCGTTGTAGATTAATTCTACAAATCCTGGAGTATTTTGAGCTAATTCTTTAGAAACTACAACTAATTTTCCTCCATAAAGTAAGGCACCGTAAATTTCCCAAACAGAAAAATCAAAACTGTAAGAGTGAAACATAGTCCAGACATCATCTTCATTAAAATCAAATAAAGGTTTGTCTGTAAAAAATAATCGCACAACGTTTTTATGTTCTAATAATGAACCCTTCGGATTACCCGTTGTTCCAGAAGTATAAATTACATAAGCAAGATTATTAGATTTTATATACTGATCTAAATTAGCTTTTGAATATTTATTTTTTTCTGAACTAAATTTTTCTAATTCAGCTTCATCAATAATAACTTTACAATTACTATCTTTTTCGATATACTCTTTTCTGCTTTCAGGATAACTTGGATCAATAGGCACATAAGCTCCTCCTGATTTTAAAACAGCTAAAATTGAAACTATTAATTTTTCGCTTCTGTCTAATTTTATGCCTAATAAATCATCTGGCTGAATTTTGTATTTCTCTCTTAAATAATGCCCAAGCTGATTGGCTTGTTCATTAAGTTCTGAATAAGTAAGTTTTGTGTTTTCAAAAACTAATGCAGTATTATCCGGAGTTTTGGCAGCCTGTTCTTCAAATAAATCTACAATGGTTTTTTCTTTAGGATACCCTGCTTCGATATCATTAAAATCAACTAAAATCTGCTGTTTTTCTTTGTTAGATAAATAATCAGCAGCCATTATTTCATTTTCAGGCTTATCAATTAATAATAAAAGTAGTTTCTCAAAATGAATAAATAGATTTTCTATAAAAAGCTTGTCATAAATATCTGTATTGTACTCAATGCTTAATAATAAATTCTCAGTTTCCATAAAAGCAAAGATCAAATCAAACTGCGCTTTTGTATGCGTTACTTTTTGATCCTCAATTACAATTCCTAATAACTTTTCGTTGTCAAAATTGTTAAGTTTTGACTGGTTTTGCAGTACAACCACAATATCAAACAAAGCCGATCTGCTGCTGTCGCGTTTCATTTCAAGTTTATCTACAAGTTCATCAAATGCATATTTTTGATGCTCATAACCGTCTAATATCAACTGTTTTTCATGACGCAGTAAATCCAGGAAAGTAAAACCTTCGCCTATTCTTGTTCGTAAAGCCAGAGTATTTAGATAAAGTCCTATTTGATTCTCTAAATCAGAATGATCTCTTCCCGCAATTGGAGAACCAATAATAATATCATTTTGTCCTGTATATCTTTTTAACAAGGCATTGACTCCTGCCATCAATGTCATAAATAAAGTAGCATCTTGTTTTTGAGAAAAAGCATTTAATTTTTCTGTAAACTCTTTAGAAAACTGATAATTTAAATAATTCCCATTATAAGTTTTCACTACAGGTCGTTTCTTAGCACCTGGCAATTCAATTACAGGAAGCGATCCTGAAAATTGGTCCAGCCAATACGTTTCAGATTTTTTATAATGTTCTTGCTGCGATTCCTGATTTAACCAGTTTGCATAATCTTTATATTGAATTCTTAATTCTGGTAAGTTTATTTCTTTTTCTTCAACAAGAGAATTGTAAATGGTTAACATTTCTTTGAATAGTACCACAGACGACCATCCATCACTTATAATATGATGCATTGTCATAAAGAAAACATATTCTTTTTCTTCTGATTTAAGTAATGAAATGCGTACCAGCGGCGCTTTCTCTAAATCAAAAGCAACTGCATTTTCTTTAGAAAGATAAGCTTGTATTGCTGTTTCTTTTTCAGTACTAGAACTTAAATCGATATACTTAAGATTAAAATCCAATTCATCAATTGGAGTTATAAACTGGCGCAATTCTCCATTTTCATCAAATTTGAAAGACGTACGCAGCGCTTCATGTCTGTTGATCAAAAAGCGGAATGATTCTTCCAATTTTACAGCATTCAATTCTCCTTTAAATTGAAGAGGCATAGATAGATTATGCGCCAATGAAGCATCTTCGACCTGACTTAGCACCCAAAGTCTATGCTGTGATGTTGTTAATGGATAAGAACTTTGTAAGCCTGCTTTCTCGATTGGACTGTACTGCTCTTCTTTTAATTGATTAGATAAAGATTCAATTGTAGGATTTTCAAAAAATACTTTTACAGAAGTATTTAATCCTAATTCCTTTTTTATTCTATTGATTGCTCTGACAGCCAGCAAACTGTGTCCGCCTAAATCAAAAAAGTTATCTGTTATTCCAACTTTATCAATTTTTAAAACTTCCTGCCAGATAACAGCCAGTTTCTCCTGAGTTTCATTTTGAGGAGCAGCATAATCCTTTGCCGCTAAATCATCTAATGAGACAGTTGGAAGTTTAGTTTTATCAATTTTACCATTTTTAGTTAATGGAAAACTTAACATATGTATAAAAGCAGATGGAAGCATATATTTAGGAAGCTTGTTTAAAAGCTGTTCTTCCATAAAGTTTTTATCAATTTCAGAATCAGATACGTAGTACAAAACAATCATCTGTTTATTTGTATCAGCGATCGCTTTAACACTTTTAACAGCTGGAATTTCAGCCATAATATTCTCTATAGCATCTAATTCTATTCTGTGTCCTAGTATTTTAACCTGATTGTCATTTCTGCCAATGAACTCCATAGTTCCGTTAGGCATAAATCTTGCTAAGTCACCCGTTTTATATATTCTTTTTTGATTTGTGATTCCTTCTATTGGTCCATTTAAAAAAGCTTCTTTTGTGCGTTTTTCATCATTAAAGTAACCTCTTCCTACGCATGGACCTGCCAGGTAGATTTCACCTTTAACCCCAACTGGAACTCTTTCTCTATTTTCGTCAAGAATATGAACCTCAAAATTTTGTATAGGCTGTTTCATTACCGGAACAGAATAACTTTGAGGAACTTCCTGCATGAAAAAATGCGACATATCATCAGAAACTTCAGTAGCTCCGTATGTATTTACAATTGGTATCTGCGGGTAAGCATCCAGCCATCTTTTAACCATTGCTTTGGTTAAAGTTTCAGCATTTAAGATCAGTGTATCGAGGTGAAGCGTAATTTCATTATCTTCATTTTCAAGGTAATTGAGAATTTCCAATAAATAAGAAGGCACTAATTCCAGTAATGTAACCTTGTCTTTTGCTATACTGTTTACAAATTCGTTAATCTCAAGAATCGTTTCTTCATCGTATATTACACTAGTTGCTCCTGCTGCTAAAGGTGCAAAAAACTGCCAGACAGAAATATCAAAAGTATGCGGTGCATTTTGTGCTACAACACTTTCTTCATGAATGTTCATTTCTGTAACCTTAGACAGAATATGATTTAACATTCCATAATGTTCAATCATCGCTCCTTTTGGTCTTCCAGTAGAGCCGCTGGTGTAAATTACATAAGCAAGGTCTTCTGACCCGATTGTAACATTTAACGGAAGATCTGATAGGTCTTTTAAAACAGGTTCAACAGCCTTTAAATCAATAACAGGAACGTCAATAGGCAATCTTTTAAGCTGTTCCAAAACGCTGCTGTCATCTGTAATTACAGCTTTAAGATTTGAATTTTCGATAATATGCTGCAAAGCATCATCACCAAGATTTACAGCAACCGGCACGTAGGCACTTCCTGTTTTCCAAACAGAAAGAATACCGCTTACCATATTAATGGATCTTGAAAGCATTATACCAAAAAGGTCGTCTTTTCCTGCAGAAAATTCATTCTGAATATAACGTGCAAGTTTGTTCGTTTTTTGATCTAATTCTTTATACGTAATGTGTTGCTCTTTGCAGGAAATGGCAATTTTTTCAGCTTGGTTTTTGCACTGCTCCGCAAGAAGTTCGATAATGTTTTTATTTAATGAAAAATCAGTTTCCGGCAGATTTATTGTATTTAAAAGCTGCTGTTCTTTATTTCCTCTAAACTCTAATTTGTTTATTGGTTCATATAAATTTTGAAGTATTTCGCTTAATAGTTTATTAAAATTATCTGCAAAAACATACAACAGATCATTATCAATCATTTCTCCTTTACATACAATTTTTAATGAAGGCGTGTTACTTTTAAAATCAAAAACAAATAAAGTTCCGGCTATATCCAGAATATCGCTGTCAGTATCATTTACAGCTATTCCAAATGGTATTTTATTTTTGAAGTCTTGAAAGTTTAAAAAAGAATCTTTAAATATTTCCAGATCAAAACTATTCTCAATTGATTCCAAAAGAGCTATTTTACCTGTTGAAAAAAGACCTTTAAAATTTTCATTCTTATCTAATTGATGACGCAGAACAAAAAATTCATGGTCATTTTCTATATAATCCTCAAATTGAGACAAACGTGAAATAAAAATAGATGTCTCTTCATACTTTTGAAGCAGAATGCTTAAAGTACAAGAATAAAAATTATACATCAATATATCTGATCCATTACAGATTTCCTGAATTCTGGTAACATCATTTACATCCAAGTCTAATTCAATCTGAGAGTTTGTTTTACTCTCAGATTTTATATGTACTCCTTCAAAAAATGTATTCGAATCAGTGTTTTGATTTTCGTTTAAAAATCTATTTAAAAATTCTTCTGTTTTAGCTTTCTTAAGACTCAATACTTTCATAATTCAGGGTAGTTTTTTTAATTTCAGACATTACTTCTTTTAAACATTCTTTTAAAACATCTACAATTTCATCCAATTGCTCCTCGTTAATTACCAATGGCGGCGAAATTTGAATATGATCTCCCAGAACCCCGTCTACAGAACCTCTTCCTGGATACAGGACAACTCCTTTTTGAATTGCTTTTTCGCCCAGCATTTTTGAAATTCCCATAGAAACCGGAAATGGCTCTTTTGTGCTTTGGTTTTGAACAATTTCAACACCGCATAACAGCCCTTCGCCGCGAACATCACCAACGATTTCGAACTCGTATAATGCTTTTAGTTTTTCCAGAAACAAAGCTCCCATTCTCTTAGCGTTACCTATAACATCTTCTCTTTCTAAAATGTCCATTACTTTATTTCCAACAGCACAGCCAACCGGATTACAAGCAAAAGTGTAACCGCCAAGAAATGGCGTTTTTGTGTCAATAAAAGGCTGTGTAACATATGCTGAAGCAATTACGGCTGATAAAGGAAAATAACCGCCGCTCATTCCTTTTCCGGCTGCGATAATATCTGGTACAACACCATAATTATCCATACCAAAATTTTTACCTGTTCTTCCAAAACCTGTCAGGATTTCGTCTGTAATAAAAAGGATTCCGTATTTTTTACATATTCTTGAGATTCCTGCAAAATAATTTGCCGGAGGCGGTACTGCACCCATTGCTGAGGCGATTACAGGTTCTGCCACAAAAGCAGCTATTGATTCTGCACCTTCTTCAATAATTGTAGTTTCAAACTCTGCCAGTAAACTTTGAACAAACTGATCTTCATTTAATTCTTCCGGTCTTCTGTAATTGTAAGCCGGAGAAATGTGAGGAAAATTATTAAGCCACTGCTTGTAAAGTTCTCTTCTGATTTTCATTCCTCCTACATCCAGCATAAAAACTGAGTTTCCATGATAAGTATTCCATCTTGAAATTACTTTGTATCGGTTGAAATCTCCTCTTAACTGATGAAATTGTAAAGCAAGTTTAACTGCACTTTCTACCGCTTCAGTCCCGCTCATTACTGTCCACGCTTTGCTAAATCCTGCTGGCGCAAAAGAAACAAGACGATCTAAATAACTTTCGACTACATCTGAGTTAAAAGCGTGTGTTGGCAAAACAGATATTTTAGAAACCTGCTGGTGAATTACATCTGCAATTTCAGTTCTCCCGTGTCCTATATTTGAAACTGCCGAAGATCCTGACGATGCATCTAAATATTTTTTACCATTTTGGTCATATACATATACACCTTTACCGTAATCAATTTTAGGGTAAACTTTATTCATATCCGGGCATACTGCCATAGATTGTATTAAGGATTTAATCATATTGTTTTTATTTAATGGTTAATTAATATCTGTTTGTAATAGTTTAAGGACTGATTTTAGAAATTCTCTTCTAATAGCATTTTGCTTTTCCCCGCTTGTTTTTCTTTTTGATAATTAAAACTGATCTCACGAGTTGTCAGCTTGCTGAATTGTTCTTTGGTATTCGCTATCTGGTTCATTACAATTTTGAATCTTTCTATAAATAACACAACCTGATTTTTATCGTATTTATCTGCATTATAAGTTAGTACACAGGTAACACTAGATTCATTTTCATAAAAATCGAATGACATATTATGAGTAATTGCAGCTTCTTCCTTAAAAATGATACTTTTTTCAAACTCGTTTCCTTCTGTTGATTCTAACTGCACCCAATCCTGAAAATCATGATTTTTATGATAATTGTATTTGATATTGAAAACTGCAGCTTCATTTTGTTTATAAAAAGAATCAGCCGTTTTTTTTGCCAATTGAAAATCAGTAAAAAGATTTTCCTTTAACTCAGTTATTCTAAAATTCAAATCGTTGTAAACATCCAGCAGTAATTCGTCGTTACTGATATTGGTAACAAATGGTAAATCCAATTTATGCCATTCATTAGGTGCTTCTTCCGGAATTGAAATATGAAATGCAACCTCATCATTTTCAATATATTTTCGTACTGTCGTTTTTAGAGAAAACAATACTGAAGTAAAAAGATCACCACTGTTTGAATCTGATAATTTTTCTAATCCTTCTTTTAATTCTTCATTAATAGAAAACTGAAACTGAGCTCCTGACTTATCCAATTTTTCAAGAGTTTGTTTTTCAAAAGGAAATACAACATTTGAAAATTCATTTTTGAAAACCGATTTCCAGTAATCACTCATTTCGATTTCTCTTTTATCTTCTTCAGATAGAAAATCAACAAGCTCTAATTTTATTTCTGGTTTGGTTATTAATTGAAAAACCAGTGCTTCAAAATGTGTAAATACTTTTTCGATAAATGATTTTTCGTAGATATCTGTATTGTAATTTATTTCAAGATATAGTCTCTCATTGTCTGAAAATCTAAATGACAAATCAAACTGCGAAGTTTTACGTGTTGAGGCATAAGGTTTAATGTAAAGGTCTACCAGTTTTTCATCATCTTCCATATTTAATTTTGTCTGATTATGTAAAACAATCAGTATATCAAATAATAAGGCTTTGCTTCTGTCTCTTTTTAACTGCAGTTTATCAATCAATTCATCAAACGGATAAAGCTGATTTTCGTAAGCTCCCAGAATAACTTCTTTTTCATGCTGCAATAATTCTAAGAAACTGTTTTTTTGATTTATTTTGGTTCTTAGAGCCAGCGTATTTAAATAAAGTCCTATTTGATTTTCTAAATCAGGATGTTCTCTTCCTGCAACCGGAGTTCCTACAACAATATCATTTTCTCCTGTATATTTACTTAACAACGTGTTGATTCCAGCTGTTAATACCATGAACAATGATACATTCTGCTCTGTAGAGAAATCTCTTAACTGTTGCGAAAAACTGTCTGAAAACTCATAACCTAAATAGTCTCCATTATACGTTTTTACTGAAGGTCTTATTTTAGAACCAGGCAGTTCAATAGTTGGAAGATTTCCTGAAAATTGATCTAACCAATATTTCTCTGAAATTTTATATCCTTCTTTTTCAATTTCATTGTTAAGCCAGGCTGCATAATCTTTATACTGAATTCTTAATTCTGGTAAATTCACTTCTCTTTCCTGAATAAGAGCATTGTAGATAGAAACAACTTCTCCAACTAATAATTCAGATGACCAGCCGTCTCCAATAATGTGATGCATTGATATAAAGAATACGAATTTACCTTCAGCGGCTTTTATTAATGAAGCACGAACCAGAGGTGCTTTTTCTAAATCAAATCGAATCGCATTTTCTTTTTCTACATAAGCGGCTAAATTTTCTTCGGTTGTTTCATTAGAGCTGAGATCAACATAATTGATACTAAAATCCAGATCTTCAACAGGCACTATAAACTGTCTTAATTCTTCATCTTCATTAAGTTTGAAAGAAGTTCTTAAACTTTCGTGTCTTTCGATAAGATGGATAAACGATTCCTGGAATTTTGGAATAATTAAATTTCCTTCAAGTCTAAAAACAGTCAGCATATTATAAGCTAAAGAAGCATCTTCAAACTGGCTGATTAACCAAAACTTTTTTTGCGAAGCCGTTACCGGATAAGAATCAGCAGGAGCAATTTTTTCAATAAAGAAAGATTCTGTTTCTTTTCCTTTTAACTGTCCTGATAAGGCATCAATAGTAGGATTTTCAAAAAATGTTTTTACAGAAATATTTAAGCCTATTTCTTTTTTGATTAAGTTGAGAATTCTAACAACTAATAAACTGTGTCCGCCAAGATTAAAGAAATTATCAGTTACACCAATTGTTTCTACTTTTAGTATTTCCTGCCAGATTTGAACTAATTTTTCTTCTGTTTTATTTCTTGGCCCTACATATTCTTTTCGGATAATGTCTTTCTCAGAAATTTTAGGAAGTGCTTTTCTGTTGATTTTTCCATTCGATGTTAAAGGCAGACTTTCTAACTTCACATAATACGACGGCACCATATATTCTGGCAGTACTTTAGATAGACTGGACTGAATTTCTTTTTTATCTAACTGTGTTTCTGAAACGTAATAAGCAATTAAAAACTTCTCCTCGTTATTTTGGCCTACTGTTACAATAGATTGGCTTATGCCTTCGATTAATGCAAGATTTCTGCTTATTTCTCCTAATTCAATCCTGTGCCCTCTTATTTTTACCTGATCGTCAAATCGTCCTAAGTATTCGATATCACCATTTGGAAATTGTTTTACTTTATCTCCGGTTTTGTAAAGTTTCGCTTCTGTTTGAAGAAGTGTATCTTTAACAAATTGCGTTTCTGTTAATTGCAGATTATTCAAATAACCATTTGAGACACCATCTCCCCCAATAACCAATTCTCCTTCAACACCTACAGGACATAGTAAAAAGTTCTGATCTACTACAAATACATTGGTATTCGAGAACGGTCTTCCAATTGGAATACGATCGTATGAATTTTCCAGATCAACAACATGAAGTAATTTCCCAATAGTTGTTTCGGTAGGTCCGTAATGATTAACAATGGTAATAGCAGGCTTTTCGTTTTTGATTTGTTCTACAACATCAACGGTCAGCTCTTCTCCGCCAAAAATGATCATCTTGTTAGGAGACTGGCTTTTTAAGTTTAATGATTTCCAATAACTTGGCACAATTTTAATACAATCGATAGAATGATTTTCATAATATTCCTGAATATAATTTACATCTCTTAAACTGTCTTTCGAAAACAAATGCAGCGTTTTTCCAGTCAGTAAAGAACCAAAAAGAACTGTGTTTCCTAAATCTGTAGCCAATGTAGACATTAAGGCAAAAGAGTCATTCTTTTGTATTTGAATTTTAGATTTTAATCCAAAAACATAATCGTTTATATTTCTATGGCTTACCACTACTCCTTTAGGATTTCCCGTAGATCCTGAGGTATAAATCACATAAGCATTATCTGAAATGTTGATTTTTTCAAAAACAAGTTCTTTACTGTTTTCAAATTCTTTTTGTTCGTCTAATGCAATTATATCTGCATTTACATCTTTAAAAATAACAGCATCTAAACTGTTTGTAATAACGAATTTTGCTTTGGTATCCTCAACAATAAAACGGATTCTTTCTAATGGATAATCTGAATCTACAGGAACATATACCGCTCCTATTTTTAAAACAGCCAATAGTCCTGTTATTGCTTTTTCGATATGGCTGTTAAAACAAATTATAATTTTATCTCCTCTTTCAACATTTTGTTCAGAAAGCTGTGCTGCTAATGCATTTACTTCTTTAGATAAATCTGCGTAAGTAATATTTTTTTCCTCAAATGCAATTGCTGTAACATTAGGATTATTAGCAGCTTGTTCCTCAAACAAATCCACAATAGTTTTATCTTTTGGATACTCTACAATCAAATCATTGAAATCAAACAATAACTGTGTTTTTTCGTTTTCTGTCAGATAATCAACTTTATTGACAGCGACATCAGGATTAGCAGTAAACTGGTTTAAAAGAATTTCGAAATGCTGAAACATTCTTTTAATTAAAAACTGATCGTAGATATCTGTATTATAAGTAATTGAAAGGTTTAAGTTTTCTGCTTCGATGAACATAAAGTTCAGGTCAAACTTTGAAAAATTGCTTTCAAAATCAACTGGTTCTATTTTTATACCGCTTAATTCTTCGCTGATATTTAAATTAGCAACCTGGTTTTGGTTTTGTAATACTACTAAAACATCAAATAAAAATGAACGGCTGCTATCCTGAGCTAAATTTAATTTCCATACCAATTCATCAAAAGGATAATCCTGATGCTGATATGAGTTTAATAATAGCTGCTTTTCTTTTAACAATAATGAAGTAAAAGTTTCCTGCTCTTCTAGTTTTGTCCGGATAGCAACAGTATTTAAATAAGGACCAATCTGGTTTTCTAAATCCGGGTGCTCTCTTCCTGCAACCGGCGTTCCAACAATAATATCATCCTGCCCTGAATATCTTGACAAAAGTGTATTTATTCCTGCCATTAAAGTCATGAATAAAGTAACATTTTGAGTTTCTGAAAATGACTTTAATTTTTTAGTAAATTCTGCCGAATAAACGTGTTCTATCTTGTTCCCGTTATTAGTTTTTATTAAAGGGCGTTTTTTAAAACCTGGCAGTTCTAATACTGGCAATTCACCAGAAAATTGATCTAACCAATAGTTTTCAGAAATTTTGTTTTTCTCTAAATGGGTTTCATTTTGTGACCATGCTACATAGTCTTTAAACTGAATATTTAACCCTTCTAATTCAGTCTGGTTTCCATTTAATAAGCTATTATATGTGCTGATTATTTCTTTAAGCAAAATTAATGATGACCATCCGTCGCCAATAATATGGTGCATTGTAAAATAGAATACATGCTGATTTTCATTTACTTTAATTAAATAAGCTCTTAAAAGTGGTGCTTCTTCTAAATTAAATGGTTCTGCGTTTAAGCTGATTAGGTAAGGTTTAATTTCTTCTAATGAATTAAAATGCGACAGATCCTTTTCAGTAATTTCAAAAGCGGCTTCGTTTACTGGTGTAATATATTGGTGAACTTCTCCATCCTGATTTGATTTGAAAAAAGTTCGCAGGATTTCATGACGTTCAATAATATTTTTAAATGCTTCGTTGAATTTTAACTTGTCAATTTCTCCCTTTAATAAGAAAGCACTAGGCATATTATATGCAATAGAACTGCTTTCTATTTGCGAAACAACCCACATTCTGTATTGTGTTGAAGATAAATTGTAATATTCCTGAGCTTGTACTTGTGGAATAGCCTCGAAAACAGATTTCTTCGATTCTGCGATTAGTTTTGCCTGTTCTTTTAAAACCGGATTAGTAAATAAATCATAAATGCTGAGTTCTACATCAAAATTTTGCTGAATTCTAAGTCTTAATTGAATAAGTTTAATACTGTTTCCTCCTAAAAACAAATAGTTATCCTTTAGTCTGATTTTTTCAACATTTAATATTTCTTTCCAGATCTGAATTAGTTTTTGTTCTGTTTCATCAGCTTGAGTTTCATCTTCAGTTTCATTATTATCTGCAGCTAATGTATCGTCGATTATTTTTTTCAGGACAACCGGATCAATTTTACCATTAGCATTAATTGGCACTTCGTCAAGGGCAATAAAACGAGAAGGCATTTCATATTGAGATAAATACTCAAGACAGTGTTTTCTAATGTCGTTTTCATTAACAGCTGCTGATTTATAAAAACATACCAAAATTACATTTAGTAAATCTTGTTGATAGGTAAGGCATTTTACCATATCGACCTCTTTTAATTTCAGGATAGTCTGCTCGATTGTATTAATATCAATACGAACCCCATTAATTTTTACCAAACCATCTTCTCTTCCTGTAACGATAGTATTTCGCTGCGAATCATATTTTCCGTAATCGCCTGTTTTATAAATAATATCTGTTGAAGCAGTTAACGGATTTTGTATAAATTTATCAGCTGTCAGCTCCGGATTTTTGTAATATCCTTTTGTTAAAAATGGCGTTTTTATGTAAATACTTCCTACTTCGCCAATCTTGCAAAGTTTATTTTCTTTATTTAAAATTAATATGGCAGTATTTGAAATTGGCTGTCCAACACAAAACACATCAGATAATTCCCCTTGAAGTTCTTGTTCTATTCTATAAAATGTGCTAAGAATTGTAGCTTCTGTAGTTCCGTAGAAATTGATAATTTCTGTGTTGTTTCCGTGACATTCTCTCCAGTTTACAACATCTTTGTTATATAATTTTTCTCCTGCCAGCAATATGTATTTCAAATCAGGAAATGAAAGATTTTTGTCTTTACCTTCAGAATAAATACTCAAAATCCTGAATAAGGTTGGCACCATGTGAAGCACCGTAATATTATAATTTCTTATCCAGTTTTGCAGTTGAATAATATCTTCTTTCGTTTCAGAATTAATTAAACAAAGTGTGCTTCCGTTAATCAACGCCATAAAAACAGCCTGGATTGAAGCATCAAATGAAAAAGAAGGCAGTAATCCTATTTTATCTGATTCTTTTATACCCAGCTCTTTAGATTCCCAGTGTATAAAATGACTCAGACTTTTATGACAGCCCAAAACGGCTTTTGGATTGCCGGTTGAACCTGAAGTGAAATAAATATAATTAGGATCATTCTCTCCAAATTCTAAATTTGGATTTTCGTCAGATAAAGGAGTTTTGCTCGTTACATCTACGTATGTTTTATTTGAATAGGCATACAATTTATGTTTTAACGCTCCATGGCTATCAATTAATAATGTTATGATAAATGGAATAGAATAATCGAACGAGTCACTGAATTGATGTAACAGCGGAAGATCTTCTGAAGCAGTAATATATACTTTTGGAAGTATTGTGGTATATAATTCTTCCCAATGATTGCGTTTGTACTTTTTATCAATTGGCAGATAAATCGCTCCTGACTTTAAAGCACCAAGTAATGAAATAACCTGTAATCTCGGATCTGAAAAATAAACAGTTGCAATATCATTTCTAGATATGTTATTATTAAGCAAAAGATGCGCCAGCTTATTTGAATATTGATTTAGCTCCTGATATGATATATTTCCTTGATCGCCTTGCAAAGCAATATTGCTGCCTTGGCTTTGTACTACACTTTCAAATACGGTATGAATTATTTTTTTGCTCATTTGTATATATTTTATTTATTAGAAGCATTTTTTATATGTTAGAAACAATCCAAAAATTATATTTGGTTTCCAGTTTTTCCAATGCTGATTCATTTTAAAATAAGCTTCAGGAATTTTGTCTCAGTTCATGATTCAAATGCAATAAACAATTTGATTTATTCAAAAGTAGCAGTAACATAAATCTAAATATTACGGATTTTTCGTAAAATAATTACGGGCTTAAAAATTCAACAAAGAGCTAAATCCCAATAAAATAAGGTATTTACAACTTTAATCTCATTTTCTATTTAATTTTATGGACTACGGAAAAGAGATTTTTTTAAACGTGATGAATTTTAATACAAAAAAAAAGGGCTGACTTTAATTAAAAAGCCAACACCTAATTTTGTTCTTTTAGATACTTCAAAAAGTACCTGATTTCTAATATAAACTAACTTCTTTAATTGGTTCAGATTCGAGCTGATTAACAATTAGTTTTTTTAACCAGCTATTTGATAGTTTTGGAAAAACAATACCATATTTGCTAAAAATCTCATTGGAGTCATTACTTAAGTATCTTACATTTCTTTTTTGTGAAAGATATCGGTTAACCCAAATATTATAGCCATAAATACATTCGTATTCTTTTTCAGATCCTTTAAAATTAATTACTTCATTGTTAAAAACTGCATCGTCAACTATTTTACATGGATAACCAATATTGTTCATCATTGAAGCAATTTCTTTAATTGAGAAATAAGCTGTGTTTTCTAAATGTATACAATCTAAATCACACTCAATTTTTTGTAATGAAATCGATGAAACTATATTAGAAATAACATCAACATAAGAAAAAGAGATTTTTTCGTTATAAGAAGCTGGAATCTGATTTAGCGAAATGATTCCGTTTAAGACCTGAATAACCCTATTATCTGTTGCATTTTTTTGAAATTTACCTGTTACAGAATGTGCTCCAATATGTCCTACACGATAGATCTTACCTTTTAGTCCTTCACTAAAAGCTGTTCTTACAATTTTTTCGGCATGAAACTTTGACTTTTCATATCCAGACAAGAATTTTTGATTAATATCAAAATGATGTTCTGAAAAATCCTGTACAGAAGCTGTTGTATAACCGCTGACTGCCAGGGTTGAAATATAATGCAGTGTTTTTTCTCTGCCTTGTTTTGCAAAAGATATAATTTGTTCTGTGCCATACACATTTGTATCATTTAAATCATCAAATGATTTTACAAGGTTTACATTGGCACCACAATGAATTACAACATCTATATGATTTAAAAGATAATTGTAATCGTCCATTCCTAAATATCTTTTAGACAAATCTCCCAATACTATATTCGTGTTGATTTTCTCCGAAAGCATTTCTCCGGGGAAATAAAAATCTAAAGTATCTTTTAGTTTTTGTTTCGCATTATATAAATTTTCCGATTTAATGAGGCAGAATACCTCAGCATCTTCTAAAAGCAGATCCCTTAAAACACTCGATCCTAAAAAGCCGGTTGCTCCTGTTAGTAAAACCGTTTTGTTTTGTTTTTTCGCTGTTTTATTAATTGGAAAATTCAACATTGTTTTTCCAACTGTACAAACATTATTGTAATACAGCTGGGCAAAATCGCCTAACTTTTTGTTCTTTCCAAAGTCAGTATAAGCTGCCAAATATTTTAAAAAGAGATTGATCATATTGTGTATCTCCTGACTAGTGAAACAAGCGGTATTGTATTGAATATCAAAAATTAAACTACTGCCAATAAATCTTCCTGTAAAGAATAATTTATATTCATTATTATTCTTGTTTGATCTCGTAGGGCTGGTCGTATAATGCGACGGAGTCAGTTTTAAAGAAGAATTGCCATATGATTCTGGAAATTTTCCTAAATAATTAAATCGAATATCAGCCTTTAATTCTGCTTTTTTTGAAAAAATCTCCTGGCAGGAATTAATATTATTAGCATAATCTGTAATAGGATCCATGAATTCTTTCAGCAGCTGAACAGACCTATGGCTTTCGTCAAAATCTACAGGAAGCGTTGTGGACCACCATGAAACAGATCTGCTTAAATCTATTCCTTCATTTTCTTCTGGTCTTCCGTGAAACTCCATATCAACAGTACACTCCCCAGTATTGTAAAAATCAAAAAGAGAACTAATAAAACTATTCAGGAAAAAATCCTGAAGTTTTAAATGACTATCCGATTCGGTTTCTAAATACTTTAATTTTTCAGCATATTCAGCAGCAACAACAACTGAAATTACAGCGTTCGAATAATTTGTATTGCTTTTACTTATTGGAATTCTTTTTATTTTATTGCTGATGCCTAAAGGTTTTCGAAGTTTTGGCTGTGCCAATTTTTCGGTTTTATTATAAAAATGATTCTGAATCTGTTCTTTATTTACAGGTAAAACTCTTTCTATAGTTAAGGATTCATATCTCCATAAAATTTCTTCTAACAAAGTATTCCATGAAATGGCATCGGTAATGAGGTGATGACTTACAAAAAATAAATAATTCAGATTTTTAGCCGTATCTGTAATCAAAGCCGATTTAAACAAAATTCCTTTTTCTACATCAATATTATTGACCAAATCTCCAGTAATCTGCAACAGCTGATCTGTAAATAATTTATCTGAATTTAAATTATAGACAACCAAAGGCTGTGTTAGATTTATGTTATTTTCCGGCAGATAATCACCGGCAGCATTTATAAATTTCAAGCTGTAACTTTCGTGAGATTTTAAGGATTCTTCAATCGCTTTTGCTAATAACTGGGCATTAATATCTCCCTCTATATCAAACAATAAAGTCTGTGTATAAGGATTTATATCTAATGACTCATTTTTTAGAAATGATAATTGAGAACTTGTAAATTTTAAATCTGAAGATTCAAAAGTGTTATTTTCTAAAGAATTCTTCTGCGATTTTTTCAACGCAATAAAATGATCCAAATAAGGGTTATCGTATAAATCTGTAAGGTTCACATCAAATCCGTTTAATTGTAATTTGCCTACAAATTTGATTGCACTAAGAGAATCTCCGCCAGAATCTAAAAAATGTTTGTTACTGTGTCCCAGCCCAAATATCTCCTGCCAGCAATATAATACATTATCTTCCCAACTGTTTAAATCAAGATCTTTAAGTCGTTTGGCACTTTTATTAGAATGCTGTTTTCTTAAGGTTTTAAAATCAATTTTTCCGTTTCCGGTATAAACAACTTCGTTTTGAATATAAATATGTGAAGGGATTTTATAATCAGGCAATAGTTTACTTAGCCATGACAGCAATTCTTGTTTTTTTAGACTTTCTTCTTTAGCTATTTTTATAAAGCATTCTATATTAGCAGTTTCATTTTCATAAAATGTATTCAGCCTGCAATATAAAATTTTTGGATGTTTATTTAATACCGATTCGATTTCATCCAGTTCAACACGGTGTCCTCTTATTTTAATTTGATTATCATTTCGCTTTAGAAATACAACATTTCCATCGCTGTCTATACTACAGATATCTCCGGTTTTGTATCCGTAGTTTTTTGTTTTTTTATTAAAAAAGAATTTCTCTTGTGTTTCACTATCATTATTAAAATATCCTATTCCAACACCTGGCCCTTCGATGTACAATTCGCCTTTTCCATTTTTTTCGTTAACCAAATAAGCATTTCCTTTTCCAATAGGTTTTCCAATAGGAACACTATTTTCTGTTCCCAATGTTTCTGTTACAGGATATACCAGAGCCCCAACAGTGGTTTCGCTTGGTCCATAATGATTTAGTATAGATGAAAAGAATTTTAGATCTTTAATTTGTCTAACGAGTTTCCATGGAAGTTTTTCTCCTCCCAAAACTAAAAAGTCGATTTTATAATCTGCTTCAAAATTTAAAAAAGGAAGCATAACTTCTATATGAGAAGGAGTGGTTTTTATAAAATTGATTTGTTCCTTTTTTAAGACAGAATTAAAAATGGAAGGATCTCGTGATTCATTTCTGTTAAAGATATAAAGCATTCCGCCGGAAATTAAAGACAATAAAAAATTGGTATGTCCTAAATCTGTCGAAAAATTGGTAACGTGTGCTGCATTTAGCTGGTCCGGGCTTTTTAAAAGTTCATACAAATTGCTGACATAATGCATTACGTTATCATGCGAGATTTTAATTACTTTAGGCAGACCTGTTGTACCGCTTGTTGTAATCATATAGCATATTTCGCCTGTTGTATACGAGTTTAACAGTTCTTGCTCTTCCAGTTTTTCCAGCAGTTCTGATTCATGCAGAATTTGAGTTTCGGACAACATTTCTTCTTTATCATTATCCCAATCTCTCACAATAATGTAAGTTGGCTGTGAAGATTTTAATTTATTTTTAAGTACAAGGATTTCATCATCATCATCTAACAATACTGGTATTCCTCCTGCATAAGCAATTCCCCAAAACAACAATATAGTAGCTGTATCTTTTTTAGTCAAAAGACCTATTCTGTCATTTAATTTTATTCCACTGTTTTTTAATCTTGCAGCCAGTTTTAGTGCAGATTTTTGTAAATCAGAATAAGTATAATGATTACTGCTGTCCTTAATCGCAATGCGATCAGGATAATTATTTGAGATATGCTCAAATAAATCGGTTAATTTTTTTTGCTCTTGTATCATCTCAAAAAATGTCAAATGAATAATTAAATTGAATTATGGGTAGGACTGTCTTGTCGGCCTGATCGAAATATTATCTAAATGCACATTTCCGGGCATTTGAACCAAAAACTGAACAACTTTTGCTACATCATCGCCTACAAGCACCGGCCCGATTTCGTTACAGTAATTTTCGAACCAATCCATATCATAACCTGCAGATTCCTGAAAATTTGTCGAAACCAAACCTGGCTCAATCAACGTAACTCTGATTCCTTTAGGTCCTAATTCTCTTCGCAGGGCTTCTGTTAAACCATGAGTTGCAAATTTTGTAGCTCCGTAAACAGAGTTAAATGGAGAAACATTTCTTCCTATCGTTGAACCTATTACTACAATATCTGAAGGAGTTTCGGTATCTGAGCCTTTTTCTCTTTCGGCTATCATAACCTGAGAAATTGCTTTTAACTGATGCTGCAAGCCAAGAACGTTTATATGCCATAGATTTTCCCATTGCATTTCATCTGAAGTAATTAATGTTCCCGGCAGCCCTCTTCCGGCACAGGCTACAAAAAGGGTTGGACTTACATTCCAATTTTCGTAACAAGCCTTAATACATTTTTCGAGGGTTTCTTTATCTGTAACATCACCAGCAATAACAATGGCTGTTTCTGTTCCGGTTTTTGTATTTATTTCTTGTTTTAATAAATCCAATTCTTTTTCGTTTCGTCCGTTTAAAACAATTCTAAAACCATCAGAAGCGATACGTAATGCAGTATTCCTGCCTATGCCTGAACTTGCGCCGGTTATTATTCCTACTCTATTTGTGTTTTTCATTTTATTATTTTTTTCTTTAGTAAATGTTTTAAAACTCTTCGCTGATTTCAGAAATAATTGCACTGAAGAAATCTTCCTGTTCCAAAAGTTCCTCCTGGCTCATTATCAAATTCAAATAATTTATAAGCGGATACTGCTGGTCTTGAGATACTGTTTCTAGTAATTTTTCAAATTCCTGAATCAATTTTTCAATATCTTTTTTCCCAAATAAATCAGTATTGTAAGTAAAACGGCACTGCAGATTATCTTTAAATAAGTCAAATTCAAGTAAAAGATCATACTTACTGGCTGTCTCTTCTTCTGCATACTGACCTGCTTTAATAGAACTTTCGTTAATTACTTCGTACTCGTTTAGATTAAGCATGACATCAAAAAGCGGACTTCTGGACAAATCCCTGCCCTGATTTAGGTCTTCTGTTAAAATATCGAACGGATAAGACTGATTATCAAAACAACTCAGCACAGTTTCTTTAATAGTTTCTATAAAATCCTGATATGTTTTGTCTTCTTCTAAAAATATTCGCAACGGAAGTGTGTTTACATAAAATCCAACCTGATCGTCTAAATCTGGGTGAACTCTTCCTGAAACCGGGCTTCCGATTATTATTTCTTTTTGAAGAGAATTTTTGTATAAGACCATAGCTGCAATACCAAGCAGATTTAAAAAAGGTGTACTTCCGGTAGTATTGGTTAATTTTACAAAACTCTCAAAATTCTCTTCTTTAATTAAATAGGTCAGCATAGAACCATTGTAAGTTTTAAAATTAGGTCTCTTATCAGCAAAACTTAGATTTAACTGTGGTATTTCTCCCAGAAACTGATTAAGCCAAAAATTTTTCTGATTCTTGTATTCATCACCTTCTATTGTTTTTAACTGCCAAGCAGTAAAATCTTTGTACTGAATACGCAAATCCGGGAGTAATGGCTTTTCAAGGTTTTTAAAAGCGTTATAAAATACCTCTATGTCTTTTTTAAGGACTTTATAAGACCATCCATCAAAAATGATGTGATGAAAATTACTGTAAAACACAAATGTATTTTCAGCTGTTTTCAGCAAAGCAAACCTTACCAGAGGACCTCTTTTTATATCAAATGGTTCAAGCGAATCTTTAGAAACATAATCAAATACTTCTTTATAAGGATTTTGATTTTTAGTAAAATCATAAGTCTTTATTTTTAGCCCTAATTCTTCGTTAGTTTTCACAAATTGCCTGAAGTTTCCATTTGCATCTTCCTGAAATACTGTTCTTAAAATTTCATGTCTTTCTACAACAGCATGTAAAGCCTCAATAAAAAGATCAGGATCATACCCGTTTATCACCAATTTCATTGGCATATTGTAAGCAACAGAACTTTCTTTTATCTGACTTAAGGGCAGTAATCGTCTTTGTGCAAATGAAACAGGATAACTTGTTTCTTTTTTTAATAAAGGAATGGTATCGTTAAAATTCTTTTCTTGTGAAACAATTTGCTCAGCCTGAGATAATAATGTAGGATGGATAAAGATTTCACTTATCTTAAAATTTATATTGAATTCTTGTTTAATTTTCGAAATCAGTTTCATAGCCTTCATACTATGTCCTCCTAATTCAAAAAAGTTATCATGAATTCCTACTTCTTTTAAAGATAAAATCTCCTGCCAAATTTCAGCTAGTTTCTTTTCTATGTCATTTTTTGGCGCCTCATACTCTTTTCTAATAAGATCTTCTCCATTAATCCCTGGCAGAATCTCACGATCTATTTTTCCATTAGGTGTTAATGGCAGACTTTCTAACCTTACATAAAATCCCGGAACCATATATTCTGGCAGTTTATCCTTAAGAAAAGCACGAAGGGAAGATTTGTCCAGTTCTTTTGTGCTTATATAATAGGCTGCTAATATTTTTTCACCATTGACTTCTTTTACGGCTGCAACCACCTGTTTTAAATCTGTTGAATATTGAAGCAAAGCCGCTTCAATCTCTCCCAATTCTATCCTGAAACCGCGTATTTTAACCTGATGATCTTTTCTTCCTAAAAATTCTATGTTTCCGTCAGGAAGCCAATAAGCAAGATCGCCGGTATCATACATTCTTTCATTCTCAATAAAAGGATTAGTAACAAACTTTTCGGCAGTAAGCTCTGGTTTGTTTAAATAACCTCTTGTAACTCCTTCTCCGGAAAGATATAATTTACCCGATATGCCAACAGGAACAGGTAAAAGAGATTCATTTAAAATCCAGGCTTGTGTATTTGACATTGGGCGCCCGATAGAAATAGTTCTGTTTGTTTTTGAAATTACAAGATGACTTGTACTGTAAGTGGTATCTTCAGACGGGCCGTAAAGATTTCTTACTTCCATTTTTTCTATTGGCAGCTGGTCCACAATATCTGTCGGCAGAATTTCTCCTGCCATATTAATGACCTTGATATTTTCTAATGAAATCTTATCTTCTAATAATTTTCTAACTACCGAAGGAACCGTATTAAGCAGGACATTTTGATCTGTATTTATATAGTTTTCTATGTCCAGTGCATTTTTTAAAATACGTAATGTTTTTCCGATTGCCAGCGTGAAGAAAAATTCATAAACTGATAAATCGAAACAATATGACGTAACTCCATATACCATATCGAATGCGCTTTTGGCATATTCTTCTTTTGACCAGTTTACCAGTGCTATTGCATTTTTATGCTCTACCATAACTCCTTTAGGGTTTCCGGTAGTTCCAGAGGTATATATTATATAAGCTAAATCTTTTGGAGTATTCCTGTTTTCAATATTTACAACTGAATACTTATGCTGTTCCTCGTAAAATGACTGCAAAAAAGATTCATCGATAATAATCCTGCAGTTACTGTCTTTTTCTATATATTCAATTCTGGATTGAGGATAAGAGAGATCAATGGGCACATAAGCAGCTCCGGATTTTAATATACCCAGAATAGCCGTTATCATACGTTCGTTTCTTTGCAGCTTTATACCAATAAGATCATCCGGCTGAATATTGTAATGTTTTCTTAAATAACCGCCCAGCTGATTGGCCTGTTCGTTTAGAGCCTGGTAACTTACTTTTTTATCTTCAAAAATTACGGCAGTATGATCTGGTGTTTTTGCTGCCTGTTGTTCAAATAATTGTACAATAGATTTATCTTCCGTATAATAGGCAGCTGTATTATTAAAATCCGTTAAAATAAGCTGCTTTTCTTTTTTACTTAAATAATCAATATCCAGAATTTTAGTTTCCGGCTGATCGATCATTTCTGTAATCAGCTGTTCAAAATGAGAAGCAATTTTTTCAACAAAAAAAGCATCATAAATATCTGTATTGTAATTAATTTCTAACGAAAGAGAATCTGTTTTTTCAGTAAAAGAAAAAGCAAAATCAAATTTTGATGTTTTAGTATTTAGTTTATACTCTTTAAATTCTAGATTTTCTAATTTACCACTTTCAAAATTATTAAGTTTAGACTGGCTTTGCAGTATAACCATCACATCAAATAATACCGATCTGCTGTTGTCTCGTTTTAATTCGAGTTTATCAACCAATTCATCAAACGGATAATTCTGATGTTCGTAACTGCCTAGTATTACATCTTTTTCATGGCGCAATAAATCAATAAAATTAAAGCCTTTATCGATCTTCGTTCTAAATGCCAGGGTATTGAGATAAAGTCCTATTTGGTTTTCTAAATCAGGATGTTCCCTTCCGGCAATAGGAGAACCTATAATAATATCCTGCTGGCCGGTATATCTGCTCAAAAGTGCGTTGATTCCGGCCATTAAAGTCATAAACAAGGTAACGTCGTGTTTATGTGAAAAAGCCGTAAGTTTTTCTAAAAATGTAACTGTAAACTGGTGGTTAACAAAATCACCATTATAGGTCTTCATCAATGGACGTTTCTTCGAACTAGGCAATTCAACCACAGGAAGTGAGCCCGAAAATTGATTCAGCCAGTAAGTTTCTGCTTTTTTATAAAGCTGCTGCTGCGATTCTTCGTTTAACCATGATGCATAATCTTTATACTGAATTTTTAATTCTGGCAGACTTATTTCTTTTGATTCTATCAAACAGTTATAAATTGTTATAACTTCTTTCACCAAAAGCTCTGATGACCAGCCGTCTCCAATAATATGATGCATAGTCATGAAGAAAACATATTCATTTTCTGCTGATTTAATAAGCGAAACACGTACAAGAGGTGCTTTCTCTAAATTAAAAACGATTTCTTTTTGGTTTGTAATGTATTCCTCTACAGCTTTTTCTGTTTCGGCATTTAAACTTAAATCAATATAATTTAAGCTAAAATCCAAATCATGCATAGAAGTTATAAATTGACGCAGATCTCCTTCTTCATTAATTTTGAAAGAAGTGCGCAGGCTTTCATGTCTTTCTAAAAGATGAAGAAAGGATTGTTCAAATTTTACTACATCTAATTGTCCTTTTAGCTTTAAAGCAATTGGCATATTGTAAGCTAAAGAAGCGTCTTCAAACTGGCTTACAATCCAAAAGCGGTTTTGAGAAGCTGTCAAAGGATAAGAATCTGCTTTTTTGACAAGCGGAATTTCTACAATTTTGTTTTTAGATAAAATCGTCGATAAATAATCTATAATTTCCAGTTTATGCGTTTTCAACAATTGAAGGGTCTCATCTTCTATATGATTATATAGCAGCGATATTTCCAGCTGATCGTTTTTCATCTTAACTATTACGCCTTCTTCTCTTAATCTTTTAATCAATAAACGTATTTCCATATGCTTTTATATTAATATTTTTGCAGTAGAATCTTCTAAAACAGTTTCTTCTATCCATTTTGTGTTTTCTATATTTAAGGCCAGAATTTCAATTGTTGGAGACATGAAGATTTCTTTTATATTAATCGACACATCAAATTGTTTGTTTACCCGATTAATAAGCTGTCCTGCCATAAGACTGTGGCCGCCCAGCTCGAAAAAATTATCTGTAATACCAATTCTATCTACTTTTAAAACCTCCTGCCAAATCGTTACTAATGACTTTTCTATTTTGGTTTTGGGTGCCACATATTCTTTTTTGATAATATGCTTCTCTGATACTTCGGGAAGTGCCTTTCGGTCAATTTTTCCGTTTGGAGTCAATGGCATATTTTCTAATTGTATGAAATAACCAGGAACCATAAATTCTGGCAGTACACTCTGAAGATGTTTTCTTAATTCTCCTTTATTGATATTTTCTGAGGCTGTATAATAAGCTGCTAAAACCTGAGTTGATTCTATTTCTTTTGTATCAACAACAACTTGTTTTACTGTACTTGAATAATTAGAAACAGCGGTTTCAATTTCTCCTAATTCTATTCTAAAACCACGAATTTTAACCTGATGATCTTTTCTTCCTAAAAACTCTATGTTCCCATCAGGAAGCCAATAAGCCAGATCGCCTGTGTCATACATTACCCCACCTTGAACAAAAGGGTTATTAACAAACTTTTCAGCAGTAAGTTCTGGTTTGTTTAAATATCCTCTTGTAACTCCTTCTCCTGAAAGATATAATTTACCTGCTATACCAACAGGAACAGGTAAAAGAGATTCGTTCAGTATCCATGCCTGTGTATTTGATATTGGACGTCCGACAGAAATTGTTCTGTTTCCTTTTGAAGTTATTAAATAGCTCGTACTATATGTTGTATCTTCAGACGGACCGTAAAGATTTCTTACTTCCATGATCTCTAAAGGCAGCTTATCGATAATATCAGTCGGAAGGATTTCTCCTGCCATATTCAGCACGTTAATGTTTTTTAAAGAAACTTTGTCTTCTAATAATTTTCTCACTACCGAAGGAACAGTATTCAATAATACATTCTTATCATTATTGATATAGGTTTCTATATCTAATGCATTTTTTAGTACTCGCAATGTTTTTCCGGTTGTTAAAGTGAAGAAAAATTCATAAACCGATAAATCAAAACAATACGAAGTAACGGCGTAAACTATATCGAATACACTATGAGCATATTCTTCTTTTGACCAGTCAATTAAAGTTGCCGCATTTCTATTTTCTACCATTACTCCTTTAGGATTTCCGGTAGTTCCAGAAGTATAAATAACATAAGCCAAATTTGACGGAGTATTGTTTTTGACAATGTTTAATGTCGAATATTCATCTTTTTCTTTGTAAAATGCTTCAAGAACTTTTTCATCAATAATAAGTTTGCTGCTGCTGTCTTTTTCAATGTATTCAATTCTAGACTGCGGGTAAGCAAGATCTATTGGAACATAAGCACCTCCTGATTTTAAAATTCCCAGAACTGCCACCATCATACGTTCACTTCTCTCAAGCTTAATGCCGATTAGATCATCAGGCTGGATATCATAATGCTTTCTCAAATAACCGCCAAGCTGGTTAGACAGTGCATTTAAAGATTGATAACTCAGTTCTGTTTCCTCAAAAACAACAGCGGTTTGGTCCGGAGTTTTTAAAACCTGTTCTTCAAATTTATCTATGATAGTCTTATCACGAGAATATTCCGCAGCAGTAGCATTAAAAGTCTCTGTTACCTGAAGTTTCTCATCTGGAGTAATATAGGACAGTTCTTCAACTGCAAGAGAAGGATTTTCTAATGCCTGAGTCATTAAATTTTCCAGATGAGCAGATATTCTTTTGATCAAAAGTGAATCATAAAGATCTGTATTGTACTGAATTGTAAGAGACAACCCTTCTTCTCTTTCAACAAAAACAAAACTTACGTCAAATTGTGAAGTATTATTTTTAAACTCATAATTCTTAATCTGAAGACCTGTTAATGCATCTCCGCTGGAAAGATTTTGAAGCTGAGACTGATTTTGCAGCACCACCATGACATCAAATAATGCGGAACGGCTCATGTCTCTCTTTAGGTTCAGATTCCCGATAAGTTCATCAAAAGGATAATTTTGATGCTGATAAGCTTCGAGCAACGTTTCTTTTTCCTGATTTAAAATTGATGCAAAATGTGATTTTTCCTTAAGCTGTGTTCTTATGGCAAGTGTATTGAGGTAAAGTCCAGCCTGATTTTCTAAATCCGGATGTTCCCTGCCTGCAATAGGTGTCCCGATAACCAGATCGTTCTGGCCTGTATAACGATAAAGAAGTGTTTTTACTCCTGCCATTAAAGTCATAAACAAGGTGGCATCCTGAGTTTTTGAATAGGATTTTAATTTGTATAAAAAAGTCTGCGAAAATGTATGACTTACACTATCGCCTTTGTAACTCTGCGATAACGGACGTTTATTAAAACTAGGAAGATCCAATACTGGAATTTCACCTGTAAACTGATTCATCCAGAATTCTTTAGAAACAAGATGCTTTTCCTGCTCAAGCTCATTAGAAAGCCAGACTGCATAGTCTTTATATTGAATGTTCAATACCGGAAGATCTGCGTCTTTTCCTTCATTTAGAGCATTATAAATTTTAACAACCTCAGAAATAAGCAGTTCAAGCGACCAGCCGTCTCCAATGATATGGTGCATCGTTAAAAAGAAAATATGTTTCTGCTCCTCAAGCTTTACAAGTCCGGCACGAAGCAAAGGTGCTTTTTCTAAATCAAAAGCAATATGGTTTTGCTGCTGCAGATAATTAGATACAGATTTCTGCTGATTATCGATTTGAGTAAAATCTTCTTCAATCAATTTAAAATTAACTAAATCTGCTTGTAAAATATGCTGGCGGACTACTCCTGATTCGTCTGATTTGAAATAGGTTCTTAATATTTCATGACGCTCGATTACTTTTTTTAATGAGGCCTGGAAATTATCCTTATCCAAAGCTCCTGATAATTCGAAAGCAAACGGAATATTATAAGCCAGAGAACCGCCGTCAAGCTGGCTCAAAAGCCAAAGTCGGTTTTGTGAGGCTGTCAGCGGATAACTTTCCTGAATTGGCGCTGGTGTTATAGATACATAACCGGCATCGCTCAATCGTGCTGACAAGGCTTCTATAGTTGGGTTTGAGAAGAAATCTTTAAAGGAAACTTTTTTGTTTAACTGTTTTTGGATTCGGTTAATGACCTGTGCCGCAACAAGACTGTGTCCGCCGAGTTCGAAAAAATTATCTGTAATACCAACCTGATCTACGCCAAGTACTTCCTGCCAGATTTGAGCCAGATTCTGCTCTGCGGCATTTCTTGGAGCTGCATATTCTTTTCTGATAAGGTCTTCTCCGCTTATTTCAGGAAGCGCTTTTCTATCCGTTTTTCCATTTGGTGTTAACGGAAGAACGTCTAAAGCAATATAAAAACCAGGAACCATATATTCCGGCAGTTTTCCTTGAAGATAACTGCGAATCTCTGATTTGTCAATTTCCTGTGTGCTTACGTAATAAGCTGCTAGTACTTTTTCGCCGTTGATTTCTTTTACAGCAGCAACTGCCTGTCTTACATTTTGTGAATATTGAAGTAAGGCCGTTTCAATCTCTCCCAGCTCAATTCTAAATCCACGAATCTTAACCTGACTGTCGATTCTGCCTATATACTCAATATTTCCATCAGGAAGCCAGTATGCTAAATCGCCTGTACGATACATTCTCTCTCCTTTAATAAAAGGATTTTGTACAAACTTTTCAGCGGTAAGTTCGGGCTGATTTAAATAACCGGCTGATAATCCTTTTCCAGAAATACAGAGTTCTCCAATAATGCCCACTGGAGCTAATTGAGAACTTTCGGGTTCAATAATATATACTTGTCTGTTTGCAATTGGTTTTCCAATAGAAACAGCGTTTAGTTTTTCGTTTACATGATAATAAGTCGCACATACCGTACTTTCTGTTGGTCCGTAAGTGTTGTAAACTGAGATGTGATTCCATAAATTATGAATATAATCCGGCTGCAGAACATCTCCCCCGCTTATTAATATTCTGATTTGAAGATCAAATTGATCGTATGCCGCATTTAAATATTGCAATGCGTATGGATTTGTACTTAAAACTGTTACATTGTGTTTTTCACAAAGACGAAACAGAGTTTCAAAATCTCCTTTTCCATCATAAATCACCATACTTCCGCCACTGACAAGAATTGGGAAAATTTCTTCTATCGAAGTATCAAAAGAAATACTTGCCTGCTGTACTATACTATCGTGCAACGTTAATTGGAAATAGTTTTTAAAAGTCACTGCATAATCTGTCAAAGATGTGTGGGTTATCTGCACACCTTTTGGATTTCCTGTAGATCCAGAAGTATATATAATGTAGGCTAAATCACCGGGACTTACCTCAGCTTTGTATTCGCCGATAAAACGATCCGAAATGTTTTTAAATTCTTCTAATACAGCCGCTGTTATTGTAAACTTACAGCCACTGTCTTTTTCTATATAATTTCTTCTATCTTCAGGGTAATCCGGATCTATAGGCACATATACGGCACCCGTTTTTAAAACGGCCAAAATAGTTATAATGCTCCAGGAATTTCTTTGCAGTCCAATCCCAACAAAATCCCCTTTTTTTACATTGCGGTTTTGCTGTAAATAGTTCGCTAATTTACTGCTGTATATATCTAAAGTTCTATAACTTATTTCTTCTTCCTGATAAACAAGCGCTGTTTTATTTGGATTTTCAGCTGCTGCTGACTTTATTAAATCGATTACGGTCAAAGAAACTTCAGAAGAAACATTGTCCTGATTAAATTCCGTCAGGATTTTATTTTTCTCTGCTGCAGTTACAATCTCAACATCATTTATGGGTTGATTTGGATTTTGCAAACCTGATTTTACAAATTCTTCAAAATGAGATAAAAGAGCTGTAATAAAGTCTTGGTTATAAATATCTGTGTTATATTCTACACTTAAAGAAAGTCCGTGTTCTTTTTCTACAAAAACAAAACTAATGTCCAACTGGCTTACACCTCTTTCAATTTCATTATATTCAGATGCTGTAATTCCATTGATTCCTTTTTGGTCATTAATTTCTAATCCCTGATGGTTTTGCAGTAAAACCATAATATCAAACAATGCTGATCTGCTTTGATCTTTTGCCGGTTTTAAATGATTAACAAGTGCAGTAAAAGGATATTCTTTATTTTCATACGCTTTGATTAGAGTATTTTTTTGTTTTTGCATCAACTCCAAGAAACTATCCTCTTTGTGAAATTTGGTACGTATGGCTAATGCATTAGAGTACAATCCTATTTGATGTTCCAAATCTGTGTGTTCTCTTCCAGCTGCTGTTGTTCCTAATGTAATATCGGTCTGGCCTGTATATTTATAAAATAATCCGTTGAGACTTCCCATTAACAACATGAAAAGAGTCATTTGCTGCTCTTTAGCAAATGCATTTAGTTCTCCTAAAAACTGCTTAGAAAATTCGTGATTATAAATACGTCCGTTATACGTTTTTACAGTCGGACGTTTATTCATAATTAGCTCCAAAGCGGGAGATTTAGTTTTAAACTGTTCTTTCCAAAACTCAAGTTTTTGGTTGTATTCATCGCTGATAAGCTTTTTATTCAGCCATTCGCTGTAATCTTTGTATTGTATTGACAGTTCTTGCAATTGTACTTCTTCAGCACTTGCCAAGCTGTTATAGACAAGCATAATCTCACGAGTCAGCAGCTGTAATGACCATCCGTCGCCAATAATATGATGTAATACAAATACTAAAATATGTTCTTCTTCGCTGGTTTTTAACAAAGTACCGTTTAACAAAGGTCCTTTTTCCAGATCGAATGTATTTAAGTATTCTAACTTAATGCGGTTATGAAGCTGCTCTACAGAAAAATGCTGCAATGCTGCCTTTTGTAATTTAAAATGAACTTCATCTGATGATAAAATATGCTGCTGAACCTGATCATTCTCGTCTTTCTTAAAAACTGTTCTAAGCGATTCATGACGTGTTATAACCTTCTGAAATGCTTTTTCAAGAAGAAATTCGTTCAGCTTTCCTTTCAGTTTTAATGTCGATGTTATATTATATGCTCTTTTTCCGCCCAAATGTTCATGTGTAAACCACATAAAATACTGAGTTGGTGTTAAGGCGTAATTTTCTTTAATCTCAGTTTTGGGAATAGATGTATTAAAGGATATTAAACTAATTAAATAGGCCTTGTATTCTTTAATTTCTTCTAATAATTCTTTTGTCAATACTCCTTTTGGGGCATTTACTTTAAGATTACCATCAATTATTTTCAGCTGAACTCCAAGAGAAAGAAGTTTATTTAAGATGTCATTTTTCATAAAAATTGATTTAAGTCCAGCATTGCCGGGTCTTTATTTTATTTGTTAATGATTATTTTGGTCTTTAGAAACTTTACAGAATAATTTCATCTTGATCTTCTTCCTGAAGTACCATATCAAATTCGTTTTTCTGAATTAAATAGAAATTAAGCAGCACTGCTAATCCTTTTATAGTTAAGGTCTCGTATAGATTTGTGATAGAAAATACCGTGTTGTATATTTTGTTTATTTTGTTAATTAAAACCACAGCCTGCAGACTATTTCCTCCTAACTCAAAGAAATTGTCATTGGTGCCAATTACAGCAGGATCAAGCTTAAGGACTTCTGCCCAAATGTGTACTAGTCTGCTTTCAACATCGTTTGCCGGAGCTTCATAAGGAACCGTTTTTAAATCAGAAATTACGGGATCTGGCAAAGCTTTTCTTTCTATTTTTCCAGTTCGTGTCAATGGGAAATTTTCCATTGAAATGTAGATTGCCGGAATCATATATTTGGGTAATATTTTACCTAAAAGCAATTTTATTTTGGTCACATCCAGAATTTCTTCAGATCGAACATAAGCTGTTATATAACTGTTTTCTTGTAATTCTTTCAACAAAACCACTGCTTCATTTATAAACTCAATCTGCTCTAATTGATATTCTATTTCAGATAATTCAATTCGCAATCCGTTGATTTTTACCTGAGAATCTTTTCGTTGTAAGAATTCAATTTCTCCCGAAGGAAGCATCATTCCTATATCGCCGGATTTATAAACTCTGCCGTTTCCGGTTAAAGGATCTGTTGTAAAAACCTTATCTGTTAATTCCTGTCGGTTTAGATATCCTAGAGACAGATAATCGCTTTTGAAAACAATTTCCCCTGTTTGATAAATACCTTTTGGTTTATTATTTTCATCTAATAAGAAAACCTTTGTTTCTTCTACAGATTTACCTAATGGCATATTATTTCTTGTCAATTCAGATTCATGCGACAAGAATTTTTGAGCCACAATAGTAGATTCTGTTGGACCATAATCATTAACCAAAAATGCACCTTCAAGGAAATGTTCTTTAAACAATTCCAAATCTGATTTATGGCATGATTCTCCTCCTAAATCGACTAATCGTACTGTTGGCACGGCTTCATCTTTTTTCAGTCCTTTTAAAAAATTCCTGTAAATCGTTGGCACCATGTGTATAATGGTAATATTTTCTGCCAAAAGCCATTCAGAAAGTGAATCTAGTCCGTTTTCAACAATATCATAAATACTTACTTTGGCTCCGTTTAAAATCGCTCCATAAATATCTTTTACAGAAGCATCGAAAGTATAAGTCGAAAAAACGCTTAAATTATCCTGTATCGCGATATGAACATTGTTTGTATATACACGAATAAAGTGAAGAACATTTTTCTGGATCTGTAAAACTCCTTTTGGCATACCTGTTGATCCTGATGTATACAAAACATACGCTTCTGCTAAAGGGCTTGAACTCTGTTTTGGATTTAAGATTTCTGGAAGATTGTAATTTTCAGAAAGCTTTGTAATTGACAATTGCGGTAATTCTTTCTTTAACTGATTTGCTTTTTCTACAGTAACTTCATTACAAACTAATTGATCACATCCAGAATCTTCAATAATATACTGAATTCTGCTCAACGGACTATTTGCATCTATAGGAACATAAGCATAGCCTGCTTTAAGCACTCCAAGCATTCCTATTACAGAGGTTTCGTTGTGATTTAAAAGCAATGCAACTCGTTTAGTTTCTGTGCTGGCTTTTTCTATTATTTGTTGTGCTAAATGATTCGCGCAATTATTAAGTTTTTTATAGGTAAGCACGGTATTTTTTGATGCAACGGCTTCGCGGTCTGGAAACAATTCTACTTGTTTTTCAAATCGTTGTGCTATACTCTGCTGTATTTCGCTTGCTTCAAAAAATCCAAAATCATTAACCGGTTTGAGATCGTTTTCCTGATAAATAAAGTCTTCAAAAATTTTAATTTCAAACAATGCTTTTTTATCATTTTCTATAACCTGATCTATAATAGACAAATAGGCATTTATCCAATATTGAATAGTTTCTTTTTTAAACAGTTCATGATCGTACACACAGTTAATACTGTAACCATTTTCGAAACTTTTTATATAACATTCAAAATCAAATTTAGGAGCAGTATTTAGTACTTCATGAGTTGATGTGAATGCTGTAATAGTATCCAGTGATCCAGCATCAAAATCGACCATGTTTAAGAAAACGGGACTTAACGGAAAACGATTATCATCCTGAGGAATATCAATTAATTCCAAGACCTTTTCGAAAGGATAATTTTGATGTGTTAGAGCGTTAATCAAAGTTTCGTTGACTTTTGCCAGCCAGGTTTCAAAAGAAAAATTACTGTTTATTGTATCACGAAGCATAAGTGTATTGATAAAACACCCTGCCAGATTCTTTAATTGATAATGATTTCTGTTTGCTGTTGGGATTCCAAGAATGATATCTTCTTCTGAAGTTAAACGGTACAATAACACTTTTAAAACGGCAGCAAATACTGCGAATACACTGGCACCGTTTTTTCTTGATAACTCTTCTATTTTCTTCTTCTTTTCATCAGAAATAAATAGGGTGTATGAAGATGATGTTTCTGCTTTTTTCAGCTTTGAAATATAATCTGATGGTAATTGCAGATACGGCAGCGTTCCTGCAAATTGTTCTTTCCAATAATTTTCCTGGATTTTGATTTCTTGTGACTGCAATACATTATTCTGCCATTGTGCATAATCCTTGTATTGTATGGTTAGTTCCGGAAGCTGAGCTATTCTTCCTTCTAGTAAAGCGTTATATATTTCCATTAAATCTCTGGAAATAATTCCCATAGACCAGCCGTCGCCAATACTATGATGCATATTAAAATATAAACTGTAACCTGCACCTTTTTTTAAGACCGCTGCTCTAAACAATAAATCTAATTCAAGATCAAATTCGTACTCGAATACATGCAGTTTAATCTCTGTTTCTGACTCAAAAACAGGAATTCGCACCGCCAGATTTTGTATTATTTTTTGTTTTGGCATTCCGGCTTCTTCAGCAAATAAGCTTCTTAAAATTTCGTGTCGTTCTAAAAGAATATTAAATGCCTGTTCAAAAACAGCCGTATTTAGATTTTCCGGTAGATTGAACGTACTGTAGATATTAAACTCTTTTGATTTTCCGTTTATTTTATACAATAACCAATATCTAACCTGCGAAGGAGATAAATCATAAAATTCCTGATACGATAATTTTTCAATAACAGCGATTTCTTCTTTTGAATTTATCAAAAGCGCTGCATGGCTTTTAAGACTTGAATTTGTATAAAGAGTTTTTAGATTGACTGCAATTTTAAATACTCTCTGGTATTCGTTTAATAACTTAGTTAATAATAAACTGTGCCCTCCAAGTTCAAAGAAATCATCTCCAGCACCAATTTTTTGATGTCCTAAAAGTTCCTGCCAGATTACGGCAATTTTTTCTTCTGTTTGATTGGCAGGTGCTATATATTCTTTCTTAACAATATCTGATTCTGATATGGCAGGCAGTTTAGAAAGATCTACTTTTCCATTTGCATTCAGCTGCAGCGTTTCAAGTTCTACATAATAAGCAGGAATCATATAATCAGCCAGCTTATCTTTTAAATATTTTCTAAGTTCTTTTTTATCAACAGATTTTCCTGTAGTGTAATAAGCAATTATAAACGGTTCATTCTTTACTTCTTTTACCAAAACCACAGCATTGGAAATCGCTGAATCAAACTCTCTGATAACATATTCAATTTCTCCTAATTCAACTCTGTTTCCTCTAATTTTAACCTGGTTGTCTTTTCTTCCTACATATTCAAGATTTCCGTCTGGAAGCCATCTGGCTAAATCTCCTGTTTTATATAATTTTTCTTCAGGTTCAAATGGATTTTGAATGAACTTTTCTTTGGTTAATTCCGGCTGGTTCAAATATCCTTTTGAAAGTCCAATTCCAGAAATACACAATTCTCCAATTACACCAACTGGCTGTAATTTTAAATTTTCAGATAAAATATAAACCTGTGTATTGGCAACAGGTTTTCCTATAGATACCTTTTCATTCAGAGCTTTTTTACAATCATAATAAGTTGTTACAACAGTATTTTCTGTTGGTCCATAATTATTAAATACCTGTAGAGAAGTATCTACTGCATAATTTAAACGTTCACCTCCGGTAAGAATTAAAGCTGGCAGTTTCAAATTAGTTTCAGCCATTAGATCCTGACAGATTTTTGAAGGAAGGTAACTGTGCGTTATTTCGTTTTTTACCAAAAACGAAACTAATTCAGGTATTTGAAGACGTATTTCGTCTTTTTGAATTGGATATAAAACCGCACCTGATATTAGATAAGGATATATTTCCCAAACAGAAGCATCGAATGCAACTCCAGAAAATAAAGTACCTCTGCTGTTTTCATCGACATTATATGCCTTTTTATGCCAAAAACATAAGTTTACCAAACTCTGATGTGCAATCATCACTCCTTTTGGTTTTCCTGTAGATCCAGAAGTGTAAATTACATAAGCCAGGTCTGTGCCTTTTGGCAGTGTTTTAGGCTGTAAAGCAGAGCTTTCATTAGAATCAAAATCATTCCAAAATGCGTCGTCTATTATTGCTTTTGGGGAAACGTCGTCAAGAATATCTTTTATCCTGTTTTCCGGATAGTTTATGTCAACAGGAACATAAGCAGCACCAGTTTTTAAAATTCCTAATAAAGATATGATCAAATATAAACCTCTTTCCAGCTTAACTGCTGCAAAATTTCCTTTTCCAAGCTGATAATTTTCAATAAGATAATTGGCCAGTTTATTAGACATTTCATCCAATTCAGCATAGGTCAAAGTTTGATCATCAACAATAACAGCTGTTTTTTGAGGTGTTTTTCGAACTTGCTGTAAGAAATGATCAATAACAGTTTTATCTGTATCAAAAACAAAATCTGTATCGTTAAATTCATTCAGTAAGATTACTTTTTCGTCTTCAGATACTAATTCTATTTCTTCTAAAAGCACTTGAGGTTTTTTAACAACTTGCTGCAGCAGATTTTCTAAATGCGCAGATAGTCTCTCAATATATTCAGCAGTATAAATATCTGTATTATAGAGAATTTCAAGTTCCAGTGTTTCTTTTTCTGTAAAAGTAAAGACGATATCAAAAGCAGAAACTTCACTGCTAATTTCAAAATCTTCGATAGTTATCTCTGAAGATTTTTTATCTATAAAATTAGATACCTGATGCTGATTTTGCAAAACGACCATAATATCGAACAAAGGAGATCTTGAGGTATCTCTCGATAGTTTTAATTGTTCTACCAAAGCATCAAAAGGATAATTCTGATGTTCATAGGCTTCTAAAAGCTGTTTACCTTCTCTTTGAAGTAATGCAGAAAATGTTTCTTTTGGGTTCAATAAAGTTCTTACAGCAAGTGTATTGATATATAAACCTATTTGATGTTCTAAATCCGGATGCTCCCTTCCGGCTATTGGAGTTCCAATAACAATATCATTCTGGCTGGCATATCTTGATAATAAAGTTTTTACACCTGCCATTAATGCTGTAAATAAAGTTACCTGATACCCTTTAGAAAGATTTTTTAATTCAGTAAACAATTCTTTCGAAAATGTATGACGGTATTGGTTTCCTGCATAGGTTTTTACAGCAGGACGACCGTTATATCCCGGTAACTGAAGTACAGGCACAGTTTCTTCAAACTGCTTTAACCAATATTCTTGTGCCAGCTGGTAGTTTTTCTTATTTTGTTCATCCTGCGTCCAGGCAGCATAATCCTTAAACTGAATTTTATGTTCAGGAGATGGAATAACATTTCCAGATTCTAAAATGGTATAATATTCTAAAACTTGTGCAGTTAGGACTTTTAATGACCATCCATCGCTTATAAGGTGGTGAATCGACAAATAGAACACAAAATTATCAGCAGCAGTCTTTAATAAAGAGGCTTTAAATAAAGGTGCTTCTGCCAGATTATAACTTTCTTTATTTTTTTCTCCTATATAACTTTGTATCTCTTCATACGGAGATGTAGAAGTAGAAAAATCTTTATTTTCTATTGCAAAATGAAATTCATTATCAGGAATAATATATTGTTTTACAGTTCCTTCTTCATTTTTCTTAAAAATCGTTCTAAGAACTTCGTGATGCGTAATTACATGATCGAATGCATTACAAAAATTATAAGCATTTAATTGTCCTTTCAAAACTACAGCTCCGGATATTTGATAGGCTTCGTTTCCGCCTTCTAATTGGCTTAACATCCATAACCTGTTTTGGGAATGTGTTAATGGGTACGATTCAGAATAAGGTGTTAAAGGGATTGGTAAATATTCCTGATCCTTCAATGACTTTCTTAAATCTTTGATTGTAGGATTGGTATAAAAAACTTTGTATGGAACGCTTTTATTAAGGTTCTTGTAAATCGCATTTATAATCTGAGAAATCATTAAACTATGACCTCCCAATTCAAAAAAATGATCATTTACACCAATTGGAGAAATTCCGAGAGTCTGCTCCCAAATCTCAACTAATTCGTTTTCAACAGCATCCGAAGGAGCTTCATACTCGTTTTTAACAATGAAAGCATCCGTAATTTCAGAAAGGGCATCTTTGTTTATCTTGCCGTTTGGAGTTAATGGAATTTTTTCTACCGCTGTAAAATAAGATGGAATCATGTAAGCCGGAAGCTGCTTTTCTAAATAAGCTCTTAAATCTGTTTTACTTACATTTTCAATTTCTGTAAAATAGGCAGCTAAAAAATCTTCACCATTATTTTTTCTTACTGCAACAACTGCCTGTCCAATATTTTCAGAAAAGGAAGAAATTACATTTTCTATTTCTTCAAGTTCAATACGATAACCGCGAAGTTTTATCTGATGGTCTTTTCTGCCAAGAAAAGCCAGATTTCCATCAGGCATCCATTTTACTAAATCGCCTGTATCATACATTTTGTGCCCTTCAGCAAAAGGGTTTTCTATAAACTTTGCTGCAGTCAATTCTGGTTTATTGAGATAACCATTTGCAATTCCATCTCCTGAAAGGTATAATTTTCCAATTGTACCCATAGGCACTAATTGCAGTTCTTCATCTAAAATATAAGCCTGAGTATTCGAAATGGCTTTACCAATTGGTATAGTCTGATAGTTTTTTGCTGAAGATAATTTATAGCAGGTACTGTAAGTTGTATCTTCAGACGGGCCGTACAGATTTCTAATTTCGGCATTGGTCTGCAATAACTTTTTGGCTATATCAACCGGAAACGGTTCTCCGGCAAGATTAATAATGCTTACATTTTCAAGAGAAAATCCTTCAGCTAAAATATTTCGGATACTTGACGGAACTGTATTCAATAAGATGTTTTTATCTTTTGTCAATTCTGGTCCAATCTCCAGGGCGTTATTTAATATTTTGATTCTTTTTCCAACAGATAATGGGTAAAACATTTCGTATATCGAAAGATCAAAACAATGTGATGTAGCTGCGTATACAATTTCAAAATTTTCCGGATTAAATTCTTCTTGTGCCCAATGAATTAAAGCAACAGCATTTTGATGCGTTATCATTACACCTTTTGGATTTCCTGTAGTTCCTGAAGTATAAATAATATATGCCGTATCATCTGATTTTCTGTTCAATGAGATATTTTCTATATTATATTTTTCCTGGCTTTCCAGAAAATCATCGTATACAGCACCCGTAATAACCAATTTGCAATTGCTGTCAGTTTCAATGTATGCGATTCTTTCTGCAGGATAATTAACATCCAGAGGTACATAAGTCGCCCCAGCTTTTAAAACTGCTAATATAGACACAAGCAATTTTTCGCTTCTTTCCAATTTAACTCCAACAAAATCACCTTCAGATACTCCTTGTTGTATCAGATAGTTAGAAAGCTGGTTGGCAAGTTTATTTAATTCACCATAAGTAAGGGATTTCTCTTTACAGATAACTGCAATATCATTAGGTGTTTTATATACCTGATTTTCTACAATTTCTACGAGAGTTAAAGCACGATTATAATCTGTTTTTTGAGAGTTTAGATTATAAAGTAAGTTTTTTTCTTCTTCATTAGATACCAAAGAAATCTTCACGGCCGAAAGATTGATATTTGCTTCTAATTCTTCCAGCAATCTTCCAAAATTCTTTAAAAGATGCAGTGCTAGATTATTTTCGGCAAATTTTGAAGAATAATGTAAAGTGATTTTTAAATCTCTATTCTCAAGCTTTTCAATGCGACATGACAATTCACTAAACGATTCATTCAGTTTATTTTCTGTTCCGTAATTAAACTGAAAAGGAATATATTCGACATTCGCTTTTTCTTTCTCAGTTTTATAATAAGGAGCATGTTTGTACACTTCCTGAATTTCCTGCTTGGTTTCTTGTATAAATTCTTTTACCGTTTTTTTACCAATTGGCTGAAACTCATAACTCAACAATCCTATTTGAGAATCTAAAAAGGACTTCAAAAACGATACATTCCCATCGACAATATATCTTTGCAGCAGTAAATTATAAAGTGCAATTAAAACTGTAAATTCTGCATCTGTATTTTCTCCTGTTACTTTATAGAAATAAGAGAGTCTGCCGGCATCGACAATGGTAAAATCAACAGAAGTGTTTTCAGAAAAACCTTCTTTTGTATACACAATTCTATTGTTTTTTTTGTACCAGTAATCTTTTGCTATTTTGTCATTGATGTGGTTCATTTTATCTTTATTTATAAATAATAAAATTTTTTAGTTTTAAATGTATCGTAGTTTCCAGATTCTAAGGAAGGGTATCTAACTGTGTAATTTTCAATATATAAGACACGTTAGACGATATGCTAAAATAATAGGAAGATTCATTTATAAATTACGGACTTTTGATATAAAAATTACGGATTCAACTAATTTCAAAACAACCTTATACCGAATTAAACTACTGATTATCAAAGCTTAAAAAAAAGTATTTTCTGTATAGGATTTTAAGATTGTCCGTTTTTTATAAATGAATTTTTCCTGTGATTTTTTTAAAGAAGTATTTGACTTTGAATTGTTTCTTCTAATTTTTCCAGCATTATTGAAGTCATGTCCTGCAGATCAAACTTATTTTTCCAATTCCAGTCTGTTCTGGCATTATTGTCGTCAATGCTGTCCGGCCAGCTGTCAGCAATCGTTTGTCGAAAATCGTTTTCTTTATAAGTTATTTCAAACTCAGGAATGTGCTTTTTAATTTCATTGGCTATTTCGTGAGGACTGAAACTCATTGCCGACAAGTTATAAGAGGATCTAATTTTTATTAAATCACCAGGTGCATCCATAATGTCGATTGCCGCATCTATTGCATCATCAATATACATCATTGGCAGTTTGGTTTCCGGAGATAAAAAGCAATGATATTTTTGCTCTTTTATTGCCGAATGAAAAATATCGACTGCATAATCTGTTGTTCCTCCACCCGGCGGCGCAGACCAGCTGATGATTCCGGGATATCTTACACTTCGAACATCTACACCAAAAGTTTTATGATAATATTCGCACCATCTTTCTCCAGTTTGTTTACTGATTCCATACACAGTAGAAGGCTCCATAACAGTATATTGAGGTGTTTTTTCGCGTGGTGTATTATTTCCAAAAACGGCTATGCTTGAAGGCCAGAATATTTTTTTTATTTTTTTCTCTTTTGCTAAATTAAGCACATGAAAAAGCGAATTCATATTTAAATCCCATGCAAAAGCGTATGCTTTTTCTGCCGAAGCCGACAATAAAGCCGACAATAAATACACTTCATCAATACTATATTTTTCAACAAAATACTCGACTTGATCAAAATTCAAAGCGTCGATAATTTCAAAATATCCTTGATTAACAACATCATTATCAGGTTTTACAATATCAGAGGCAATAACATTTTCAACTCCGTATATTTGTCTCAATCTCAAGGTAAGTTCTGTGCCAATCTGACCGCATGCACCTATAACTAAAATTTTCTTATTCATAATTTTTTTTTAATGGTTAATACTTAAAAAACACTTATCCTATATTTTTCTGACACAGATCTGATCTATTTCTCTATCCAAAGCGATATAGCATTTATACTTTTCATCAATTTCAATTTCTTTTAAGAAAAATTTTTGGCCTTTAATAATTGCCGTCTCTTCTAAAACCTCGAATGTTTTTAATGGTATTGATAATCCCAGTCCATTTGCTTTTATAACCGCTTCTTTTTGTGTCCAGTATCCAAAAAATGCTTCTTTTATTTTATCTGATGAAGTAAGGGTCAGCCATTCATTTTCAGTCATCTGCCATTTACAGTCATCAATTAAAACATCTGTTATAAATTCTATATCAATTCCTACTTGTGATTTTTCACATAAAGCACAAACTACGATCTCTCCAGAATGAGAAATATTAAATTGAATAGAACCGTTTTTAAAGTAAGGCTTATTGTACTGCGTCTGCTCTATTTCCCTACTTTGAAATTTACCATTATAGATATGGTCAACTGCCTTAAATAAAATTATCCTGCCCAAGAGGGATAATTGGGCATCCTGCCATCTGCGATAGCTTTTTATTCTATTCTGAAAATCTGATGAAAATTTTGGCAGCTCATTTTTAATAAGGCTTTCACAATTATCCTCAGCGATATAAGAGTAATATATGTAAATCAAAACTGTATCGGTTTTAAATTAAAGGCAGGAATTAAGTTCTCGTTATTCTAATCTCTATAGTGATATCAATTAAGTTTTGTTAAAACATAATACCACATTACTAAATCATAGTGATTTAAAGCACCTTTAGTAGAGACATTACGAAAATACAAGTGATTTCAAAAAAAAAATTACGGACTTTTTGACTAAAAATTACGGTGTTCGATTATCCTGAAATAATAAATATATATCTGAATAAGCGCACTGTATCACTTTACAATATTGAGTTAAAGGGTAAAGAAATATATAAGCAAAAAACCATCTTTTAAATAAAAAGATGGTTTAAGTGTTTAACATTTTAAAAACGTAAAATGGATATAAGTAAGGAAGAATATATTAATTGATTAACAGATAATCGTAAAAAACATTGAGTATCTGTTTTTATAAAAATCTAAAGACGTCTTGAGATTTTACCTTTTTCGATTCTTAAAATTCAAAACTATTCTAAAGCTTCAATTACAATAGTGTCAAGGTTAAAGGTTATATCTATTTTGGTTCCTTTACCTGTTTTTGATTTAATTTTAAATTTACCTTTTAAGGAAATTGTTCTGTCTTTCATATTATTGATTCCAATTCCGGTTTTGGATGTTTTAATATCAAAACCTTCACCATCATCACTAATACTTAATTTTAGAGAATTGCTTTTTACTTTCTGAATTTTTATCTGACAATTTTTTGCATTTGCATACTTATTGACGTTTAGGATTGATTCCTGAACAATTCTGTATAAATTTATTTTATAAATATTCTGCACTGCAGTCCAATCAATAGAATCATCGACCACATATTTAAATTGTGTTTTTGTAATATCTACTTGATTGTGAATAAGATTCATCAACAATGTATTAAAATCATTTGCCTCAAAAAAAGGATTCTGATTTAACTCATGCGAAATCATTCTTATTTCGTTTTCAACATTTTGTAATTCTAAAATATAGCTTTTGCGTTTCTCAACTATCTCCGGATCGGTTTTAGAATTAAAAAAGCCTAAATTCATTCGAATCGAATAAATTTTATTCATTATTCCATCATGCAGTTCTCTGGCAATTCTGGTTTTTTCGTTCTCTCTCGCAATGTTTATTTTTTCATTTTGCTCGATTAGCAATCTGTAGATCTCTTCATTTGCTTTTTTTTGTTTGATTAAAAACTGTAATTCTTTATTCTTATATTTAGAATATCTGAAAATCAGAATAGTCAAAAACAAAAGTATCAGTACAAATGAGATAATTAATATGAATAGATTTTTTTTTGTCAAAACTTTATTTTCGTCTTCAATCCTTGAGGTTTCATACTCAATTCTTGCATATTTATCATGGGCTTTTCTTTGTACTCTGTTTATACTATCACTTACTTTTATATAGTAATTTGTATAATACAGCCCATTTTTTTTATCAATTTTAGAAAGCAGCTTAGACGAAGTTAAAATTTCATTACTGCTGTTTAGTTTAATTGCAAGATCATTAGCTTCTTTTATGTTACTAATTGATTTGGCAGTGTCCTTCTGAGTTAAAAAATATTCCCCGATATAGATCTTTTTGTATAATATATCAGATTCAACACCAATGCTGTCAACAATCCTTAAGGATTCTGAAAACATAGCTTCAACATTTTTATAATCTCCATTTTTCGTTTTTGAATAAGCCAGGTTGCTTAAAACATTTGCATATAATCTTGGCCATTTCTTTTTTAAATCCTTCGAAAGTAATTTTTGCAGCTGCTCAATAGATTTAGAATATTCTCCTTTTAGGTCGTATAGATTACAAATATTAATGATAGAACTAACATTATAACTATTAATTTCGTCATCAATTTTCATTTTCTTCAATTCAGCAAGCGCTAAATTATGATAACGCAATGCTTCATTATAATCTACTAATTTTTCTAAACAGTTCCCCATTAAGGTATTGCAAGAATATATTAATTCGTGATTTGAAGATTTTTTTAAATATTGCAACGCTTTAGAAACCTCTATTTCGCATTCAACATAATTACCATCATAAAATAGGACATATGCTTTGTTGAACAGCATTTTGCCCACATTATTATAATCATGGATTTTATGATAGATTTTTTCTGCTTTTAAATAAAAAAAATAAGCGCTGTCCTTTTTTGAGTTTTCGTAACAATCCCCAGCATAATAAAATGCCTTTGCCATTCTTACAGTGTCATTAACTCTTTTTGAAAGATCTAGCGCTTTTTGGCTGCTGGCTAGTGATTTTTTCAGATTATTAATAACATAATATTCCGAAGCAGCCTTTAAGTACAAATCTCTGGTAATCGAATCGTTCTTTTTATATTTTAGCAAATCTACTATAGAATCCAGATATTCCTCTTTTTGGTATTCTTCGAGACTACTAATGTGAGTTGAATCGAATAAAACAGCATCGCTTTTTTTACATGAAAAAAAAAGAATTAGTAAAGACAAAAAGAATATTTTTCTGGCAAGAATTTTCAATGTACAAATGGTTTTTAGGGATTTCAAATATATGATATTGAAATTTAAAAAACCTATTATTCAAAAAAAACATAAGATTTTTCCTTTTGTTATTTTCTAGGAGGTTTTGGATTGCTAGGTTCACCGTCAGAATCTATTTCTGCATCTGATGGCTTTACAACTGTGCTTGAATCAATAATTTTTTCATTTGATTCATTTATAAGTCCCTTATCAGAAGTTCTTACAATTTTACCACCTGAATTAGAATCTTCTAAATCATAAGTTGAACATGAAAATGCTAATAAAGAAATAAAAACTACTCCAACTAAATACAACTTTCTTTTCATAAAATTATTTTTTAAATTATTATCTATCTTGAGTAGCAAAAAAACAACTATACTTTAGCTGAATTGTACGGTAAATCCGTAATATTTCGTTAGATTTGTAGAAAATGTACCAAAACAAATAAATTATGAGTCTAAATGTTCTAGTGGTAGACGACCATCCTATGACAGTGGATAGTTATATAAACCTATTATCTGATGAAGAATTTCAAACAACAAAGCCTAATTTTATTACCAGTTACAATTGTGAAGACGCTTACAATAAAATAACGCTTATGTCAAAGCAGGACAAGAATATTGATTTTGCTTTATTAGATATTAACCTTCCGCCTTACAAAAAACTTAATATTAGTAATGGTATTGATCTTGCACTACTCGTTAGAGGGAAATTTAAAAACTGTAAGATAGTTTTACTTACAATGCATAGTGAGCCATTGACAGTCGATAAGATCATCAAAAGTGTAAGACCAGAAGGCTTTATATCTAAAAGTGATATTAATTTTGAACTATTTCCTGTTTTCTGTAAAAGAATATTAAATGGAGAAATACTGCAAAGCACAGCCATAATAGAATCACAGAGAGACTTATTCAAAAAAAATATAAATTGGGATAATCATGATAACCAAATCTTAATTTTAATTTCTCAAGGTGTAAAAACGGTAAATCTTCCAGATTATATTCCGCTTTCTATGAGTGCCATCGAAAAAAGAAAAGCCAGTATAAAAGACCAGCTTTTAAAAGAAAAAGGCAGTGATAAAGATTTAATTGAAAAAGCAAAAAAGCTGGGACTGCTTTAAAAAAATCTAATCATATTTCTTTTAAGCTTACTTCTTTTCTATTGCCATCTTTCTCTACGGCTGCACGTTTCCTATATTAGCTTATCAGTATAAGCCTGTCTTCCTGTGCCTTAATTTATTGTAAAACATAAGCGTAAAAATTCTAAGTCTACCATAATTACTTTTGGTTCAAAAACAACATTTCCAAAAACCAAAAAACCTTTAAAATCATTTCTGATTCCAAAGGTTTTCCTCTTTATCTAAAACTCTAACTCACTTATTTATATTCCTGCTCTTTCTGTGCATACCAGTCTTTCATTACATAAAAAGCTTTCTTTTTAATTCCCTGATCTGAGATTAAGCCTTTGCGGTTAAAGAAATCCTGAATGTTTGGCAATTGCCTTCTTGGTGATCTAAAATCAACTAAAATCCAGGGTGAAACTCCTGCTAAACCTTCTATACGATTAAACATCTGAGTATTTTGAATGTATAATTCTTCCTGATATTCTTCGTTCCAGCGTTCTTTTTTATCTCCGTGAAGTCCTTGTAAAGCTTCTCCTCCGAACTCGCTGATAATAACTGGTTTGTTATACGGAATCACCCATTGCATATCTTTACAAGATTCATTCGTTCCTCTGTACCAGCCCAGATATTGATTGAAACTTACAATGTCTACAAATTCATTCATGTTATCATGAAGTGTATTTACATTGTTTGGACTTTTGGTAACTTCCATCGCCATACTAATTAAACGAGTATTATCCTGCGTGCGTGCATATTTAGCCAATTTACTCAGAAAAACATCTCTTTCATCACTATGCGGTGTTTCATTGGCGATAGACCAAATCACGATTCCGCAGCGGTTTTTATCTCTGTAAATCATATCGTGTAATTGACGCTCTGCATTAGCATACGTATCAGGATTTGTCCATGAAATGGTCCAATAAACAGGAACTTCAGACCAAATCATAATTCCCATTTTCTCAGCTTGTCTTACCATATTTTCGTTGTGAGGATAATGTGCCAGACGAACATAATTACAGCCTAACTCTTTGGCCCAATTCAATAACGTTATCGCATCATCTTCAGACCAAGCTCTACCCGATCTGAAAGGTGCTTCTTCATGAATACTGATTCCTCTTAAAAAGACTTTTTTTCCGTTTAACAGAATCTCTTTTCCTTTGGTTTCAATAGTTCTAAAACCAATTTGATCTGTTATATTTTCATCGGCTTTGGAAATGGTTACATCGTATAATTTTGGTTTTTCCGGCGTCCATAAAACCGGATTGGCTTTAATTTCAAAATACGCCATTCCTTTAGCATCTGTTGTAATGCTTTTTTTGATTTTTAATTCTGGAATAGAAACTGAAATGGATTGATTTGCTGTTTCACTATTCAGTTTTATCCAGCCGGAAATCTTGCCTTTTTCTTTTTTATCCAATTGAACCAAATAATCTTCCACATACGTATTCGGAACCTGAGCCAAAGTAACATCTCTTGTAATTCCGCCGTAATTCCACCAATCCATATTTACAGTTGGAACATTATCTTTGTGACGCTTGTTATCTACTTTTACAACTACAAAATTATTCCCGTCGACTAATAGATCAGTTACATCAAAATTGAAAGGTGTATAACCTCCAACGTGTGTTCCTGCCAGTTTTCCGTTTACATAGACTTTTGCATCATAATTGACTGCTCCAAAATGAAGAATCCCTTTGGTTTTAGAATCTTTTTTATAATTAAAGTCTTTCTGAAACCAAACAGTTCCTTCATAAAAAAACAATCTTTCGTCTTTGCTGTTCCAATCTGATGGAATATCCATTGTGGCAGAAGTCGCAAAATTATATTCGGTTAAATCTGTGGTATTGAATTTTTTATTTTCGAAGAATCCATTATTTTTAAAAGGCATTAATCGGTAATCGTAATACCCGTTTTCTAGCGGATCTACGATATAACTCCATTTTCCATTTAAAGTAATATTGTTCCTTGACGAAATATTAGAAACCAACGGAATTTCCTGTGCTATTGCTTTTCCCATCAGTAGAAAAGTACAGCACAGCATTACAATTTTTTTCATAGTTTTTATTTTTAATTATCTACAATTATTTTTAAACACATAGAAACATAGCACTACTTTGAGCATAAAAGGCGTTTCACTTGCATAAATACACATAGCTGGATTTTACTAACAAAGTTTAGCTATGTGTTAGAAACTAGTTTCTTTTAGTATCCTTTTTTTAAGTCTAAAAAATCTATGTTTCTATGTGTTTAAAAGATTTTTACATTTTATCAAAATAACGTGTCAGTTCGTAGGCGCTATCATTAATAACTTTCATCTCTTTTAATAAAGGCAGATACGGTTCGAAATTGCTGTTTACGATTCCTTTGTTCGAATCTCGGTTTGAATAATCTGTGCTTAAATCCTGCGGATCATTATCCATATATTTGAACCAATGCCAGCCTACTGAGTTTTTATTTTTTAAAAGTTCTAAAGTGAAATTCTGATAAAACAGTCCTCTTTCTTTCTGAGTCCGAACCAGCCATCCTGCTCCTGTATTGTTTGGCAAACCAGAATCTTCTCCTTTAGTGTACCATTCTGTAATTAGGAACGGTTTTCCTGACCATTCGCCCCATTTATTCATTAAATCCTGATTTGGCTCCCATTTTCTGTAATGATTGATCGAAATGATATCCATATACTTTCCTGCCACTTTAAAAATCTCCGGATTAGTTAGTTCCTGATCTTTATCCTGATTGAATCGGCATCCTAAATACATATGGTTTGGATCTGCTTTTCTTAATGCCTCGGTTACCTTTTTCATGTAAGTTTCAAAGTAAAAAGCAGTAAATGCCATTCGGTCTTCCTGAGTAATATCAGAGATTGAAGCATTGAATCCTTTTCTTTTATCAAACCACTCTTTTGCAGCAATATAACCCTGTTCATCTTTGGCCAATAAAGTTAAATGTTTATCTAATGCGTCGTTATACCAAGGCAGTTCATTATCAGTAAAATAACCCATCAAATACTTATCATCTTTGTACTGAGCAATCTCTTTTACCGATTTTTCAATGTAAGAATCAAATTCTTTATCAAAAACCATTACCAAATCAAAACGGTAATTCTGCCAGCTTGCTTCTTTATATTTTCCTCCAAATTTTTTAATATGATCGGAATGATACATTCCCATTGGCGAAATGATAACCGTGTAAACCAAAGGATTTTCAGCATTTCGAACTAAATCAACATTCGACCATGCTCCTACGCCGTTAAATCCGTTATCGCGAAGTAATTTTGATTCTTGTTTTACCCAGTTTTCTTTGCTGCCGTATTTCTTATCAAATGCTTTTTGCTGATTTTCAGAACGTCCTGCATTAAATACCGCAATTCCTTTATAAATATAGGGATAACCTTCCGGGTCAATAATCCACCATCTGTTGTCTATTTTTTCGGTTCTAAAAAATCCGGTTGCTTCTTTCTGCCACATTTTAGAACTGCCGTAAACAGAGGCTGATGACTCTTTTTTAATTTTAAATCCAGGAAGTTTATCAATAGTTTTAGCATCATACGCTACCCATTTTGGATCTAAAGCATTTTGTCTGGCTTCGACTTTTTGATATGTATTTTTATGCTGCGCATGCAATGTGAGACTTAAAAAACCGAATAAGGCATAAACGGAATGTTTCTTTAAATTCATTTTAATTGTTTTTGAAGAATTATGGGACAGCAAAAAAACTGCCCCATAAAGAAATTGTGTAATAAAAAAGAAATCTTATTTCGATAAATAAATATGATCGAAATCGAAAGTGTAATTATTTAATGCTCTAACATCTTCCGGATCAACGCTTCTTAAAACCAAAATATCTTTGATTTTTGTTAAGTCTAACAGCGGATTCTGTTTTTTGTAATCGGCAATTGGAATTTTGACCATGTTCCAGCTTCCGTCTCTTTTTAGTCCGTATAAATTACTTGTGGCATCAAATTCTACATAACCAGTATTAGAGGCATCTTTCATTCTAAATCTGATTTTTCCTGTACTTGTAGTTCTCACTGCCATATTGATATAAGTATAAGATGAGATATCGGTGAAATTTACAAACTGTAAAATTGCCATTGCCCATTTTGCTTCTGCAGCCGGCGGTGTCGCAGGAAGAGAAAAATTTCTGTAAGCACCTTCGTAACCGTCTTGAGCAACTTCTTTAATTACAAACTGATTGCTTGAAACCCAGTTTAAAACCGGAGCAGTTTTTGTAAAATCCGGATTTTCAGAGTAAATTTTAAGAGCATCTGCCGGAATAACAATTGGAGGTGTCGGCGGTGCTTCAACCTCAACCGTAAAAGTTTTCTTTTGAGTTGTATTGTCTACAAAGGTGATTTCTAAAGTGGTTGTAAAAGTTCCTGCTTTGGTATATTTTACTTCAACATTAGGCTCAATTGATGCTCCCGGCGAACCGCCTGGAAAAGTCCACTTAATGGCACGCACTTTTGTTGATGCATCAGTATACGTTACTGTTTCGCCTCCTTTAATAGCTGTATTTGTTGAAGTTGCGCTTAATTCTCCTTTTTTATAAAGGTATACTTCGCGTACATCATCTTCGCAGGAAAATAAACCTGCGAAAAGAACTAAAAACAGGTATTTTAATTTAGATATATGATTTAGTTTTATGGTCATGATTTCAATGTTTTTTGGTTAATTTTTTAGAGAATAAAAGAAAGAACATAGAGAAAAGACTTTTCTTAGAATTTTTTCTTTTCTATATTCTATTCTCTTTATTCTAAAATTCTACTTCAATCCGTCTAAGAATCCCTGATAAGCTGGTTTTTTATTATAATCAGCATCTAAAAGCAATGGATATTCTTTTGAGTGCCAGAAACTTGTAAGCCATGTATATTTATCTGTTACTCCCCAGGTTGAAATGGCAAACTTTTGGGTTTGAGGCAGCTCTTCATACATAGTTGTAATGTATTTATAGGTTTCTGCCTGTTTCTGATTTTCAACATCATTAAAAACATACGAATCTGATTTTCCAGTATTGACTTTAATATCCAACTCTGAAATATGAATTAACAATCCTGTTGAAGCAAGATCTGTAAAACCGGTTTTCATCGTTTGCCTGTTGGTATCTGTGGCATAATGAAACTGATCTCCTAAACCGTCAATTGGTACTCCGTTTGCCTTGAATCTTGCTACCATTTTTTTGATTGAGGCTCTTTTTCCTGCATCCAGAACTACGCTGTAATCGTTGTAAAATAATTTAGCATCAGGATCTGCAGCTTTTGCATAGCGAAAACATCTTCCGTAAAATCCAATTGGATCTTTAAACAGTGAATTGATAACCGTTTCGTTTCTCATGGCACCGCCGTCTGCAAAAACTTCATTAACAACATCCCAGCTTTTTACTTTTCCTTTGTAGCGTCCTACGACATCAGTAATGTAGACTTTTACTTTGGCTTCAAATGCAATCGAATCGTATTGGGCTTTTTTAAACCATTCCGGAAATGAATCGTACCAAACCAAAGTATGTCCGTGAACTTCCATCTTATTATCTTGGGCAAATCCTACTAAATAATCCGCTGCAGTATAATTATATGCTGTTGAAGATGTCCAGATGCTTGCCATTTTCATTTCAAATTCGGCTGTAATCTGATTGTAATGTTTTAAAACAGCATTTTTATAATTGGCTTCGTTTTGGAGATCTTTCATTTTTACAGCAGCTCCAATTTTAAATTTTGCTTTTTCTTTTAAAGTCTGCGTAATCGGATTCGGATTGCCTGAATCGCCTTCATCTGCATATTTCAAAACTACTTTTTCATCGTTGCTGCAAGAGGCAAACAGCAAAGCGGTTAATACTCCTAAAATATATTGTTTACTTTTCATGTGTTTTCTTTTTAAATCCGGAAGTCAGATCAGGAATATTCTAACTTCCGGACGGGTTATTACTAACTTTAACCTTAACTCATTCTATATATTTTTCTAACACATAGAAACATAGAGAAAATATTTTCTCTTTTTAAACTCTTTTATTAGTTTTCAATCTATGTTTCTATGTGTTAAATCATTAATTGTATCCAACATTAAATCCTTCTGGTTTTCCCATTAAATCTATCTGGCTCTGCGGAATTGGCATGTTTACCATTGCCGGTGTCATTTTTAAAGGTACTTCTCCCGAAATAGTTCCAGACGGGCTTGAACGGAAATATAAATTTTGTCTTTCTACCAAAAGCCCTAATCTTTTTAACAAGAACCATCTGTTGTTTTCAAAAGCTAATTCTCTTGCCGATTCGTCTAAATAGTTGTTTAAAGTCCAGGCAGTCAAATCAAAAGTGGTTACGGTGCTTTCAGGATTTCCTGTATAACCTCTTCTTCTTACTTTGTTTAAATATGCTAATGCTTTTGTATCGTTGCCTAAATTATGATGTGCTTCTGATGCCAGCAGATACGTTTCTGCCAGTCTGTAATACATATAATCTTTGTAACTGTTTGAGGTCATTGGCAGTTTTTCTGTATCATGGTATTTTTTCAAACTCCAATGCCATGCTCTGTAATTTCCATTTGGTGCAGCAATAGCCGGATTGGTAATTGGCTGTCCAAATTTTGGATTTCCCGGAACATTGATTTTATAATCTTGATAATTATCTGAATAATAATAAGTTTTGAATCGAAGATCGTTTGCCTGATCGTAAAGTGATTTCAAGTAATTATTTGGATAAAACCATCCTAAAGCCTGACCTCCATAAGCCACATCCTGAATTAGTTCGTTTGCGTTTAATTCGTAAGTTCTGTGTGTAAAAACGCTGCTTAACCACGAACCGCCGCCGCCAGCTAACCCATCTTCCGGTCCTAATAAAAAGTCTTTTTGATAAGTAAAAAGAGATTCTTTATGATTGGCATTTTGTCCCCAAACATCAACAAGAGCCACTAAACCATGTGTTCCGTCGTTAATAATGGCGTCAAATTGTGCTGCAGCTTCTGTCCAGTCTTCCTGCCATAATGCGCTTTTTCCGCGAATGTGTCTCGCAACTCCCTGACCATAACGTCCCGGATCTACTTTAAAAGGAAGATTGGCAATCGCATAGTCTAAATCAGCATCGATTAATCGATATACATCAGCATCGCTGGCTACTTTATATTCTACCGGATCATTGATGTTTTGAGGAGTTGTTGGGATAGTATCAATTAAAATACCTCCATACATTTGTTTTAAATCCAGATACAATTCTCCTCTAATAACGCGTGCCTGCGCTACTAATCTTTTTTTGGCATTTTCATCCATTTTTATAGTTCTTGCCGATGTAATAATTGCCGAACATCTATCAATAATTTTATAGCCCTGAATCCATTTTGAGCCTGTATATGACTGCGGATTATGTCCTGTTCCGTAAGGTGTATTCCAGGTTCTGTGCAATCCTAAATCAGTTGCGACCATAAAGAAAACATTCGCCCACAAATCGCTGTTATCGCCAGACGGCAGATTATAAAAACGCATTTGGTTGTAAAGTGCATTTACTCCTACTTCTAATCCTGCAGGAGAATTGTAGATATAATCTACAGAAACCTGATCTTTTACGTTTTCTTCCAGAAAATCTTCGCATGAAGTAAGTCCTAAAGAAAGTCCGAATATCAAAACAAATAGAAAATTTATATTTTTCATGATCTTGTTATTTTTATTTTATTTAATGTCTTAAACTGTGTTATTAAAAACCTACTTGTAAGCCTATAACACAAGTAACAGGTTCCGGATAATCGTTTATTTCTTTCTCTGGGCTGTAAGACTGATAATCTGTAAGGGTAACCAAATTGCTTCCGGTTACATACAATCTCATATTACTTAATCCTAATGGTTTAAGGGTGCTTTCTGGAAATTTAAACCCAACAGAAACGTTTTGCAAACGAATGTAAGAGGCATCTTGTAATCCTAAAGTATTGATGTACGGCGGATCGTTTCCGTCTCTTGGTCTCGGCCAGTTTCCTCCAGGATTTTCAGGTGTCCAGTAATCTTGTTTGATACCGTTTTTTACTCCTCTCAAAGAACCTCCTTTTACATAATCGTATAAGAATAAATTATCTCTTGTAACCCCCTGAACAGTATAAATATCTGCCGAGAAATCAAATTGTTTGTATTCTAAAGCCAAGGAAAAAGTTCCAAACCAATCTGGCAGTTTTGATGTAATGACACGGTCTTCATTCGGGTTTGGATTGGCACCATTTGCTGGATTAGCATCGTATAACTTTATGTCTCCCGGATATAAAGTTGTTCCTGTAACAATGGGAATGGTTTCTCCTTCCTGATAAATTCCAACAGCTTTGTATCGGTAATACACATCAATTGGTTTTCCTATAAACCATAAGTTTCCAACATCATCATCTTCTTTTCCGTCTCCGTTGGCATCTTTTCCATAAATACTTACAATGCTGTTTTTGTTTTTAGTGAAAGTAGCGCCAACATTTAATCTGAAGTCTTTCTTTTTGATTAAATCACCATTTAAAGTAATTTCTAAACCTTTGTTGTTTACTTTACCAATATTTGAAAGTTTTTTGGTATAACCTGTATTTGCATTTAAGGTTTCATAAATCAATAAATCAGAAGTATCTGTATTGTAAACCTCAACAGTTCCTGTTAATCGGTTTTTAAATAATCCAAAATCTGCTGCAAGGTTTAGCTGCGTTGAAGTTTCCCAGCGCAAATCCGGATTAGACAATTGTGTTCCCGGAACGTATCCAGATACTTTTATTCCGTTTATGATATAATCTCTCTGATCTGCAACCGCCATACTTTGATACGGGTCTTTTGGCTGGTTTCCTACTTTACCATAACTGGCTCTTAATTTTAAATTACTGATAACCGGAACGTGTTCTTTCATGAAGTTTTCATTTGAAACATTCCATGCGGCATTTACAGCAGGAAAAAATCCCCATTTATTATTGGCTCCAAATACTGAAGATCCATCAGCTCTGCCTGAAACTGTAAAATAGTATTTGCTGTCAAAATCATATTCTAATTTTCCTGCAAATGAAATCAGAGACCTTTCGTTTCCGCCAATTTCAGGTGTATTTAAAAAAGCACTTTCTAAACCGTAAATTCCCAAAATATCACTTGGAATTCTGCTTGCCGAGTTTTTAAATTCATTGTATTCTGATGAAGTAATTTCATAAACTCCAGTAGCGTTAAAATGATTTTTTTCGGCCAGTTTAAAGTTGTAATTCAAAATATTACTTAACTGGTATTCTACATTATCTTTATAAAGTATACTGCCGCTTCCTTGTCCTGAATTGGCAATTCCGGAAAGTGATCTTGAAGTATTAAAAGCCATTGCTTTATAATTCCATGATCTTCGGCTGGCGTTTAATTTATACGTAAAACCTTTTGCTAAATTAATGTCCAAAAATATATTCATGATATCATTACGATTTAACTCATTTGTTGTCGTCTCGTAAATATCAATAAGCGGATTTGGTGTTTCCTGAATTCCTCCCGGCAGATAACGAAATGATCCATCATCATTATAAATTCTTCCTAAAGGTGATGTATTAATGGCATTATTTAAAACATTCCCTACGTTTGGTCTGTTTGTTTCTGAGAATTGAAGCGAAACATTCATTCCTATTTTCAGCCAGTCTGCCACTCTCTGATCTACATTGACTCTCATGGCCACTTTCTCGAAATCAGAATTTGGGATTACTCCTGTTGTATTAATGTAGTTGATACTTGAAAAAATACTCGTTTTATCTGTTCCTGACGAAATACTTAAACTGTGGTTATTGGTTGTACCTGTTCTCAGCGCATATTTTTCCCAATCGATATATTTTCCTGATTGAACGGATTCTAATTCAAGCGGTGAAAAAACCTGATCGTCTGGTCTGTAAACTCCGCCGTTGCTTGTTCTGTAGGCTTCTCTTTTTAGCTGGGCAAATTCTTCTCCGCTGTAAATGTCAAAATTTCTGTTGATTGTCTGAACTCCGGAGAAACCATTGTAAGCGATTTTTGCTTTTCCGGTTTTTCCTCTTTTGGTAGTAATCAAAATAACCCCGTTTGAAGCTCTTGCTCCATAAATAGATTGTGCTGCGGCATCTTTTAAAATTTCTAAAGAAGCAATATCGTTGGCATTCACATCATTGATGTTACCAATTACAACACCATCGGCAATTACGATAGGTTCGTTGCTGCCGTTAATAGATTTTTTCCCTCTAATTTGAATTGAAGAAGAACTTCCCGGACCTCCATCAGCTAACGAAACCTGAACTCCGGCAGCTTTACCTCTTAACATTTCACCAACATCAGAAGTCGCCACTTTTGTCATATCGCCTGGTTTAACCGAAGCTACAGAACTAATTACGTCACTTTTCTTTTTGGTTCCGTAACCAACCACTATAATTTCGTCTAGTGCCTGAGAACTTGGTTTAAGAACTACTTTTAGGTTTTTCTTGTTTTCTGTATCAACAGTAACTTCATCCATCCCTATAAAGGAAAAAACAAGTGTGCTTTTTGGCGCTGTGCTGATGCTGAAATTTCCGTCGAAATCGGTTTGAGTTCCTTTTGTACTTCCTTTAACATGTACATTTACTCCTGGTAATGGGAGACCTGCATTGTCAACTACTTTTCCTGAAACCGTGCTTTCCTGTGCCTTCACATTAGAAGCCAGAATGCACAGAAAAAACATTAAAATTAATTTTAGATAATTTCCACCAAGAAAAAGAATCTTTTCGGGTTTGTTGTTTTTCATTGTAATTTTTTTGGTTAGTTAATTATAAAGTCATGTGATTATGTTGCAAATGTGACTAATAATTAAGGTTACGAAGGGAGGAAGATATTCGTTTTTAGGGGTTCGAACGTCTTTATTTGAGAAATTTATACCAGATAAGCCTTTAAAAAACGGCATTCGTAATAAAAAACTTAAATAATTGCGAGGTGCTTAATTTTGTAGTTAAACGCAAAGAACGCAAAAGGGAAAAACGCAAAGTCCGCAAAGCTTTTATTAAACTTTGCGGACTTTGCGTAAACCTCAGGACTGTTAGCGATTAAACCCTTTTTTATAGTTAATTATTTGAAGCTTTATATTCAGTAGGTGATAAATTATAAAACTTTTTAAATTCTTTACTAAAATGCTTTCTGTCATTAAAACCAACCATATAAGTTACCTCAGCAACAGAATAACTGGTATTGGTTAATAAATAGGCCGCTTTTTTTAATCTCATATTTTTGATAAAACCAGCCACTGAATGATCTGTGAGAGTTTGAACTTTTTTGTAAAGCACGGTTCTGCTCATTCCTATTTCATTTACCAGATCATTTACATCAAAATCAGTATTATCCAGATTTGCTTCGATAATCTGAGTGAGTTTTTTCAAAAAGATTCCTTCCGGCGTATTTACGTTTTCTTCTTCAACAGCGGCAATAAATCCTTCTCCATATTTCTGACGAATGATTTCTTTGGCTGATAATAAATTGGCGATTGTGAGTTTTAATTCTTCAATACTAAAAGGCTTCGAAATATAAGCATCTGCTCCTGTAGAAAGTCCTTCAATTCTATTTAAAGTAGAAGATTTTGCCGTTAACAAAATAACCGGAATGTGGTTTGTATTTTGATTTGTTTTTAAAATAGTGCACAATTCAAAGCCGTCCATTTCCGGCATCATAACGTCGGTTACGATAAGATCCGGAATTTCTTTCTCCATATACTCGAGTGCATGAATTCCATCTGTAAATTTCAAAACTCTATAATCGTGATACAAAATATCGTACACAAAAGAGAGTACTTCTTCATTGTCTTCAATAACCAGAACAGTCTTTTTATTGCTGTTTTCCAGTTCTTCGTATTCTCTTTCGTAAGTTTCAATTTCTGTTTTAACATCCGAAATTGGGTTTGCATTTTCTTCAATCTTAACTGAATTGTCGACTATCTGCGATTTTTTAAAATGATCTTTCCCTTTCTTTAATTTGATTGTAAATATGGTCGTAAAGTTTGGATCTTCTTCTGTCTGAACTTTGATTTCTCCGTGATGCAGTTCTACAATACTTTTGCTTAAAGCCAAACCAATTCCGCTGCCTAAATTAGCACTGCCGCGTTCGTCTAATTGGAAAAAATTCTTAAAAATCTTCTTTTTTCTGTTTTCCGGAATACCTATTCCGTTGTCTTTTACTTTTATTTCGACATAATCTGAATCTTCTTTTTGTTCTACGCCTAAAGTAATTCGGCCGTTTTTTCCGGTAAATTTAAAGGCATTCGAAAGCAGATTGTAAATCACTTTCTCCATTTGGTTTTTATCGAAATAAAGCTGTACTGTATTTATATTTAAAACGAATTTATAATCGATTTTTTTCTCGACGGCAATTCCTCGAAACGATTCGTAAATATCAAAACAAAACGAAACAATATCCTGCTGTTCGCAATAGATTTTCATACTGCCTTTTTCGGCTTTTCTAAAATCCATTAATTCATTAACTAATTTCAATAATCTATCAGAATTGTTTTTTATGGTTTTTAGTTTCTGTTCCAGATTCGAATTTTTCTCGGCACTGCTCAAAAGTTCTTCAACTGGTCCGCTGATTAATGTCAGAGGCGTTCTGATTTCGTGCGAAACATTAGTAAAGAAATCCAGTTTCATTTTATACAATTCTTCCTGTCTCTCTTTTTCAACTTGTTCCAGATAAAAAGCTTGTTTTAACAATTCTCGGTTTCTGAAAAAGCGGAATAATAAAACTGAAGCTCCTGTTAACAAAACAATATAAAACAAATAGGCCCACCATGTTTTCCACCACGGTGGCAGAATAGTAATTTTTAAAGTCTTAATATTCGGATTCCATTCTCCGCCTCCGTTTGAAGTTTTTATTTTTAGAAGATAAGTTCCGGAATTTAAATTGGTTAAGTTGATATAATGCTGCGAACCTATAATATGCCATTCGTCTTTATTAGAGCTTTCGAGTTTATAAGCATATTCGTTTTTTTCCGGCGAAATAAAACTCATTGCACTAAATTCCAAACCAATGTATCCCTGATCGTGTTTTAAAGTAATTTCAGTAGTTTCGCTGATACGTTTTTCCAGAGCAACTTCTTTGTTTCCTGGTCTAATTTCCTCATTATTAACAATAAGCTTCGTAAAAACAATTGGCGATTTGTCTTTTGTCTTGATTAATTTTGAAGAGTTAAAAACGATTAAACCGTTTGAACATCCAAAAACGAGTTCTTTTGCATTTAGTTGTACACTGCAGTTATTTGAAAATTGCTTGACTTTTAAACCGTCATTTGAAGAATAAGACGTGATTTCAAAATCAGCAATATCAAGAACAGGCTTTATAGTTTTAGTTTTTATTTTGTACAATAAATTATTGTCGCTGATCCAGATATTTCCTTCTGAATCTTCCGAAATACTTTTGATGGTTTCATCAGTGAATCCCATAGAGCGGTTGATTTCGAAGAAACGTCCTTTCTTTTCATCAAAAATATTTACGCCGCCACTTTCTGCTCCTACCCAAAAACGATTTTTAGAATCGGTAAACATTACAGTGAGACTATTGTTTGATAATCCGCTTTTTGGCCCGGCTTTAAAAACTCTGGTAACTTGTTTTAGCTTTTTATCGAAATAATTTAAGCCGTATTGTGTAGCGATCCAAAGTCCGTCTTTTCTATTTACAATATCAGTGATAAAATTATCGCTGAGAGAATTTGAAGTTCCGTCTGCCATATAAATTTCGACCGTTCCGTCGGGCATTACTTTCTTCAGTCCGTTGCCGTTTGTTCCTACCCATAAATCTGTATTATCCATTAATAGAGAAGTAATGGGACGTTCTCTTTCTTTAGAATCTTTGCGTGAAAGCGAAATAAACTGGAATGTTTTACTGTTTTTATTGAATTTGAATAATCCATTGAAAGTTCCGCAAAACAAGTTCTGTTCGTTTTGATTTACCAAAGCCGTTATCATGTTAACGCTTTTATCAAAATCGTAACCTTCAATTTGATAAGATATATTTTTATTATTTCTAAAGTCAAGGTAATTCAAGCCTCCGCCATTTGTTCCAACCCATACTGAACCGTCATTTTCTCTCACAACTGCATTTACAAAGGCTGTATTTAATCCGAAACTAGGTTTGATGACTTCTCTTATATTGGTAAAATTGGTATTAGTTTTCTGAAAAAAATTGACTCCTCCTCCATTCGTCCCAATCCAAATATCGTTATGACGGTCTTTTAAAAAACATTTGACATCATCGTCTGAAAGACTGTAACTTTCCAGTGGATTATGTCCGTATTTGGTGAATTCATTTTTATCTTTTTTGTAAACACATAAACCGTTTTTAGTGGCAAACCAAATGGTATTATTGTCGACAGAAACAATATCATTGACCCAATTTGACGACAAACTGTTTTTGTTATTTGTATTAAGAAGGTAATTTTTTACGATATTTTTGTCTGTATCAAAATAAAAAACACCATTTGCTTCAGTCGCAAACCATAAATTACCATTTTTTTCTTTGATGATTTTCCAGATTTTTGATTTGATTAAAGCTTCGTTATCTGTCAATGTTTTTGGTAATATTTTTTTTGAGCCATTTTTAGGATCAAAACATTCTAAGCCTTTAGAAGTTCCAACCAAAACACCATAATTGCGATCATAAAACAAAGACAAAACCCTGCTTTTTCTGAATGGTGAATTGTGATCGTTTGAGATTTCTTCTAACAAATATTTCTCTCTGTTAAGACGCTTTATACCGCCAAAAGTCCCAATCCAAATTTGGTTTTGATCATCCTGAATTATGGATGAAATATAATTTCGTCCGCCTTTAATTTTCTGAACGTCAACTCTTAAAAAACTCCTTTCGTTTTTATTAAAAAGATTCAATCCATTATTGGTTCCAACCCAAAGTTCTTTTTGTCTGTCTTCCAGAATCACGTTAATATGATTGTTGCTGATGGTATTTAGAATGTCTTTGTTGTAAACATATCGCAGAAAATTATATCCGTCGTAACTGATTAATCCGTTTGCAGTTCCTATCCAGATAAATCCTTTTTTGGTTTGATGAATACTCGAAATCATACTTTGCGAAAAACTCACATCGTAATCAATATGGTCAAAATATAAATCAGATCTTTGTGCAGAAACGCCAAAAGAAATGGAAAGAAATGCAAAACAGCTTAAAATGTAAATTTTAATATTCCTCATAAACAGAATTTATAAACGCCGGATAAAATTTGTAAAACGATTTGTGTTTTCATAATCAATAAACCTATGAAAAAAATCGTTTTGAAGGCACTGCAAAATAAATCTAATGTAAAAAAAAGAGGGAGTTGTTTTTTCTTTTTAAGGGGTGGATTTGTACTTTAATTTTAGAAAACATTAGGGTTGGACATAATTTAAAAAAAGAATAGAAGCCTTTAAATGTAAAAATTAAAGGCTTCTATTTTTATTTCTAAAAAACAGAAAAATCTGATTTTCAAATAAATTACATCATGGTATTGATACGGATACTAGCTTTTATAAGTGCCAATGCCGAAATTTTTGAGATATGAATATCTTTTGGCTGATGATGTGAATTCTGGCTTACCAATTTTACAAATTCTGATCCTAGATCTGATTTTTGAACGTATTTTACAGTAATGTATTCTTCCCAGTCATTTAGTTTTACGCTTAAAAGATACATTTCACCAAAAAAGATATTTTCAAACTCAGTTTCTTTATAGAGGACGATATCTCCTGATTTTAAAAGCGGATACATACTGTCTCCAGTTACAGAAATAGCTCCATCACATTTTGGCAGATTGGGAATTTTTATTGTATCCAAAACTCTTTGTGGTTTTCCGCTGTTGAATAATTCTCGTAAACCCGCCACAGCTTCTAGATCATATAATGGTATTTCCTGGCTCACATGCAGTGTATCGATCGTTCTTCGGTCGTTATTCATAATTACAATATTGGTATTATCTTCTTTTATCATAGGTCCGTTTCCGGTTAAAAGCCACTCAGAATTAATTTCCGGATAATAGTGTAAAATTTTACACGCCTTATCTGTTCCCATATTACTGCTATTGTCTAAAAATTTATTAGAAAAACCTAAATCATTACAGAACTTATATTTAGTAATTCCTTTATAATCAAGATATTCACGCATTCTTTCAGTTGACCCCATAAAAAGACGTATTTTTTTACGTTAAAAATTTGTTTTAATGTATTATTTTACATTATATTTGCAAAGTAAAGAAAAATAATTATCAAAAACAAGACAATTACACACAAATTTATATCAATAAAAAATTGCACTCAACACAAACACAACTCACAAATAATTAACTAAAAGATAGTTACACAAATATTATCTGCAATTAAAAATAAAAAAAAGACACTACACTAAATAAGAATAAAACTACGAATAACCAGTAGTATTAACCATTAAAAATAAAAAACTCATTCATAATTACTTATAATCATATAAATGGAAACAAATCAAATCAAGGAAAAAATTCAGGAACTGGAAAATTGGCTGATTGAAAATCCAAATAGTCCTGAGAGAAACTTAATAGAATCTGACATTAAAAAATTACGAACCTTATTAGATAAAAATCATGAGTAAAAATCAAATCGAAGCAAGAATTGCACAATTGTACCTGGCACTTCAATACTGTTCTGAAAGATCTAGAACTTTTACGGCTGGGGAAAGAATCTGTATCAATCAGGAACGTTTTCAATGGATGCATATTCTGGAAGATGAAACCGCATCACCGCGTCCGGTTTCGCAAACAATTGAAAACAAATTAAAACAAGTCTGGAGACTTGCGGATCACTATAATTTTAAACCCTATTATGGCGATCCTTTTAAAGAAGAAATTGTATTACATATCTAAAATTATCCTAATCTAAAAGCCATATACTATGAATAATGCCTTAACAAACACAATCAACCCATCTATGGATTTATCTCAATTTTCTGCACAGCAATTAAAAGAAGCTTTAAACCGAATTGAAAATAAAAAAAATGAAGAAAGAGATGCTTATAAAAAACTGGTAGCCGAAACTATTCCGAAAGCGCTTTCGAGATTACATGAAACTTCTGAAATGATGAGAAATGCTAAAACAGAAACTTTTCAATTGTTTGAAACTATTCTGGATTTAAAAAATCAGGTTTATGGTTTTAAAGAAAAGCAGATGTCGCATACTTTTTCTAATGATAAGGAAGAAATCACAATTGGATATCGCATTAATGAAGGATGGGACGATACGGTGACAATTGGTATCGAAAAGGTGCAGAACTATATTTCGTCACTTTCAACGAGCAAAGAAACCGCATCGTTAGTAAAAATCGTTTTTAATTTATTAAAAAAAGATGCTAAAGGGAATTTAAAAGGCTCACGTGTTTTGGAACTTCAAAAATTAACGAAAGAATTTAATAATGAAGAATTTACCGATGGTGTCGAAATTATCGCTTCTTCTTTTAAACCTATCCGCTCAAGCTGGTTTATTGAGGCAAGCCGAATTAATGAAAATGGTGTGAGAACCAATATTCCGTTGTCTATGTCGTCTGTAGATTTTTTACAAGGATATGCTTTTAATTTCTTCAACCAGCAAAACGAACAAAATCATGCAGCCTAATAATGATATTTACGCGTCGGCTCTTTTAGCTCTTCTGCTTATCGCAACCAATTTAAAACCTATTCTTTTATTCCGTGAATGGTTTTATTTCAGAATCAAAATAATTTTTAAACAATACCTGAATGAGCGTAAAAATAAAGCCAATTACTGATCATGAAAGTTACAAAGTTAACGAACATATCATTTTTAAAGACGGACTCGGAAACTGGAACTGTAAAAATGATCTATCAAATAAAGAACGCCAGGCTTTTAACCAATATGAAAGCATCGTAATTAAAAATCCGAGATTTAAAAAGCATACAACAGCTACATACAAAGGCTGAATAACCCCTTCAATATCTGCATTGTAAAACCTTAACAAGCATAAAAAAATGGTTCCTGTTTTCACTTCTTTCTAAAGGAAATACAGGAACCGAAGATGGGCGGTTTTTACCCAAAAAAGCAGCCAAAAACCATTCTTTCTATAGAGTTCCCAGTCTTTAGAGCTGTGGAACGAGATCATGATAGGAAGTGTACTGACCTCAATTGTTAAAAAAATATTTAACAAATAGCACCTCAGAACGAGGTTCAAAAAAATGGCATTGAAGTAGAAAAACCATTACTTAAAAAAGATTAGATGGTTTGGCTGCAGTAAATCTTTATGTCATCATTTAGTATTCAAATAATTCGTAATCATGATTAAATCTTCTTTTTAATAACCTTCTTTTTTCAAAAATCTTTCTTCATTTTCTATCACTCTAAATATTATCTCATGTCTATATCCTCAAACAGAAGCCTCGGAATTCAAAAAAATAAATTATTGCGTTACAAACTCGTTAAAGAATTATATCAAAAACACAAAACAGAAGATATTCCTACTACGGTAGTATGGCGTAAATACGTGTATCCAGTTTATCCAATTTCAAGAACTACTTTGTATGAAATTCTTTGTACGCCTATTACTTCAGAATTGAAAAAAATTGAAGAACTAATGAGTAATCAGGAAAAGTCTTCTTAATCATTATAAAAAAGAAAAGCGAATCTTTAACTCATAAAAACCTTTGTTTTTATGATGCAAAGATGAGTCATTTACCTCTGTAAAAATGAGCTTTGTTCGCTTTCCGTACAACTTTGTAAAGCCCTAGAATATAAATGTTCATGCACTTTGCATTCGTTTTTTTTAGGGCTTTTTTTGCCCAATCTTTGTAATCTCAAAAGGAAGGAACCGCATCAATCTAACTGCAATTTTCAGTATTGCATTTTCTTAAGAAAACAACTTTTCCGTGTTGTTTTTCAATAAACATTTTAATCTAACATTCAACATTAATACATTCAATGGAGCAATTTCTATACCCCACTCTAACCGCATTTTTTGCTGCTTTTATTACCTGGTTTTTCTCAATGCGAAAATCACTCGCCGAAGACAGGGCCGCAGAACTGGACAACGCCGTAAGTGCCGTAAAATATTATCGTGATCTTCTGGACGATCTTACAGCCCGACTTACAGCCGCCACAGATACCATCAAAAAAATGGAAATACAGCACAAAGAACTCATGTTTATCAATCAGCAGTTGGTTGATGAATTACAAAAATTTAAACAGTTAAACGGAAAACAGTCATGACACTAGCCCAAAAAACTATCGAAATCGCCACGGCACAAATTGGTGTCGAAGAAATTCCCAGAAACAGCAACTCCGGCCCTGAAGTTGAAATTTATTTAAGAAGTGTCGGACTTTCAAAAGGATATGCCTGGTGTATGGCTTTTGTGTACTGGTGTACACAAAAGGCCTCTCTGCAGATTAATGCTAAAAATCCTTTAAAGAAAACAGCAGGTGTTCTGGATCAATACAACTCGAGACCTCTTTTGGTAAAGAAAACTCCACAGCCTGGAGATGTCTTTATTATGGATTTAAAAAATGGTTTAGGCCATACCGGATTTGTAGAAAAAGTAACCGGAACTACAATCTATACAATTGAAGGAAATACTAATGATACCGGAGGCCGTGAAGGCTACAAAGTGGCCAGAAGAAAACGTGATGTAAAAAGTATTAAAGGCTTTTTACGTCTGTAAAACTAAATCTTATAAACCAACTTTAATTATGACTAAAAAACTAAAATGTTTTGCTTTTTCACTTCTCATTATCCTAATCGTTATTTCATGTCGAAGTCCAAAACCTGTGCAAAGCGAAAATAAAGCACAAACCATCACTATTACAGAAACTTTACATGATACCGTTTTTAAAATTGCAAAAGACAGCAGTTCTTATAACGCTTTATTGGATTGTATTAACGGAAAAGCCGTTCTTAAAAATGTTATTCAGGCCGAACCAGGGCGTACATTAAAAAGCCCAAGGGTTCGTCTTGATAACAATAAACTCAGCGTAGACTGCAACTTGAAAGAGCAGGAACTCTATGCTCACTGGAAATCGAAACAGATTAAAGATGTTCAGGAAAAAACAATCACGATTACCAAGTTTACTAACTACTTAACTTTTTGGCAAAAGGTACAAATCTGGCTAGGAAGACTGCTTCTCCTTTTGCTGCTCTTTCTAATTACAAGATTTGTTTATAAAATCTATAAACCTTTTGTGGTTTAAATAATTCAACTTTTAAATAATATATATGTCTGCACAGTCTCATTTTTTTATAGAGTCAGGAGGCTTTACGCAAAGTCAGGAACAAGCCTTTGGCCCCGTTTCGACCAGCGAATTTAACCTGACCTCCAGATTTTCTTTAAATTCTCCCCAAAAAGCTTATTCCATTTGCAAAGGTGTTGTTTTAATACAGCCTCAAATCGGCAATCCAAACAAAGTAAATCTAATTCTTAGACCTTACAAACAACCTTTTCCAGGATTAAACATCAAATATTTTATCTACAGAGGATTACAAAAAAGTGATTTTTTTACTGCCGATACAGATCCTTTAATCATTAAAAATGAAGGAACGTATTCAGATTTTATCGATAAGATAAATATAGATTTTAAAGCTTTTCATGAAGGGCGTAAAGTTAAAAACGGTGAAACCGTTACTGAGATTCCTGTTCCTCCTTTTACTGCGTCACATATTGGTTATAACCCTGCAGTTCCAGACAGCACTTTACTTTCAAATTTCTTCTTTAAAGAATCTGAATTTGAAGACAAAAATGGCACTCTTGAAGAAAAAGATCCTTTTGAACTGCCTATGATTGATATGGGAAAATCATTAGGAAATTTTGCTCAAGGTGAATGCGGAATTGATGTTGTCCTCAATTATGGCGATTACAAAAACAATTTAACGAATGGTGAGTTTATTTTTGATTTAGGATATACACGTAAAGCTGCTGCCAAAATTATAGCAGATGGTTCTACTGATTATATGAAAAAACTACAACGTGAACAAAGCACTCAATTTATTGATATTGCTGCTTTTTATGGTTTGTTTGTTCCTGAACATTCTGTAGATATAGTTTCTGGCGGAACTAAAACCAGCAAAAAAGGGTATGAAATTTTCAACAGTATAATCAATAGTTTTTACACAAAAAATAATTGGTATATCTACATTCAAAGTGACCGCACGCGCAGTTATGATTTTTATGGAAACTATAAATTAGAAGAAAGCGTTGAAAATCTTAAAACTGGTTTGTTAGAAGATCCCTCAACTAAAGTTGTTCCAATGACAACTGGAACTTATGGCACTTTTGGATGGCCGATTTTAATTAACAACCAGTCGCAAGCCAATACAGTTACCCAAAACAATCTTTATCTGCAATTTACTACCGACAACAATAATAATACTGCTTTTTACGGACAAATTGCAAAAGTAGCCAATGCCCAAAAAGATAATTTCATTAATGCTGATGGCTTACGATTGCCTCCAGATGAAGCAGGAAATTATGGTAATCTAACCTCAACCATTCAGCTTACTACTCCTGCCATTCAAGGTAAAAATATTGCTTCCCTTAACATTTTGCTTTATCAGGGTAAAATAAATCAATATACAGCCGGAACAACATTAGATGAAAACGGAGATCTTATTATTCTGTACGGACAAGCCAACTTTTTTGATAATGTATTTAGCCTAATCGATGCAAAACCTTTATTAAAACTAAGTACTGATGAAAGTTACTCCAGAATGACTTCTGAGAAACTGAATCTTATTAATGAGTTTTATGATAAAAAACAACAAGGAATTTCTATTGTACAAACTTTAACCGTTAACGATATTATTGAAACCGGAATTGAAGAACCCTCAAAAGTTGCACGTGTAACCTATCTTACAGAAGCTGTAGATGTTATGAACAATGCCGTTTCTGCAACTGGAAGCACTACACCAGATACCAAAACAACAGCTTCTGCAAGCGGTGCCGTTACAAAAAGTAAAACCTACGAGTTACCAGAACCTTACTACTATAACCTTCAACTATTTACAGACAGTACTCAAACTATTACCGGACTGGAATTAAAAACATTAGATGGTTCCACTCCAACTAAAATCATTTTGGGATTAACTAAAACCGAAAATGATGCTATAAAAGCATTAATCACTGACGACACAAAAAATCCTCGCTTGTTTTTGATTGATCTTTTTGAAGATGAAAACGAATTGATTTCGCCTGAAGATATTAAATATCAAAAATACAGAGTTGGAATTGTGATTGAAGATACCGATGGCAGTAATAAGCTGAAAGAACCTAGCAATCCTGTTTTTGTTTATTCATTGGATAGGAGATATCATTTTAGCAAGGGCTATAGTGATTATATGCCTGATTTAGACATTAGCATTCCATTTTTTAATATTAATACCGTTTTATAAATGACTACTACCGCAATTCTAAAAGATGGAACTCCGGTAAGGATACATCTATTTGAAAAACCAGCTTTTGATGTCGAAGGCTTTTTAGTTGGTTTTACTTTATCCTCATTAAATTCAGAAGAATATAGATATTATCAACAATCTGAATTTAAAAGAGAAGATCGAAAAAAACCAAACTTATCGGGCTATTACGACAAAAAAATGTTTTTAAAATACATTCAAAACGTTGAACCTGTTCCCACACTAGATAATTTGGTTAAATATAATTTTAAAAAGGTTCTAGCTACTGAGGGTGAAGAGGTAACGGTTACTTCAATTGATTTTGAAGAACCTTATGATTATTTTTATAATGAAAAAAAATACACTTTTAATTTACAGAACACAATTGATAATAGAGGCGTTCGCAACTACTTAAAACCAATAGTAGAAGATTTTAGAACTGTTGACCATAAAATTAATACTGATGGAGCCAATGCTGTCATTGTTCTCAATAACCAATCAGGGGTACCCGGCGGTTATTTCTATAAAAAAAATTTAGGAGATTTTATAAATTCATGGTCAATAACTAATACCCAAAAAACTTTCATTAAGAAAGCAATGAGCTTGATTATTTTTAAAATTAGAGAAATTAATCGAGATATTATTCCCATTATTGCTTCAAATACTCACTTCTTCAAGAAAGAGCAAGATGTTGCAAATGGAATTATTGATTATAATGATTTTACAGATCTCGAAAAACTATTGTTTAATTTTAAAAGAACTTGGGGATATTATTATAACACACCTCTAGACGGGTTTCCTCGACCATACAAAGATAGTTTTGAGGCTCTATTTTCTAATTCATCTACTTTTGAAGACTATCAATCATATCTTTCAAGCCTACAAAATTTTTATCAAATATGCTATAAAACAAAGAATCTGTCATATTATCCTGCTGATGACAAAGTAGAATATTTATTAAAGATATTATCACCATCTGCTTTAAACGTAATTCCTTATGAGTTGATTATTAAATGTATTAAACAATATTTAAAATTCAATCTATCGCAAGAAGATCAAAGAGTACTTGTAAAACTTGTTATATCTATAAATCCATCACATGCAAATCACTTTTTAGATTTTTTACTAGAAAAAGAAAATGGTGCTGAGACTAATTTTCAAGTTATCTACGATACGCTAACAGATGCAAGACTAGAAAGATACCCTTTTGTGAACTGGTTTGTTGATGAACAAACTAATAGAAAATATTTCGCATTTGCTATTTACGAATTATGGAAAATTTCTAAGTATAATTTAGATTACATACGTGCAGGTACTGTTATTCCTCATCCTTGGCCATATTTTAAAGGAGTTGATCCTGATAATTATTTTAATATAAACCCTCAAGAATTTAATAAAAAGAATTTTCTAACATTTATACCTTCTTCCGATCAACAAATAGTTACATCGCAACAGCGTTTTGAATCATCAATTAATGATAAAAAAATTGATATAACAAAAATATACAAACAAGATACTTATGCAGGAGCTTTTAGTCAACATAAGATTGGTGATGAATATTTTGGGTCTTTTCATTTATATCAGCAAATTTCTTTTTGCGGATATGAATCAAATTTAGATTTAAGAATTCCGAAATCGGCTACATTGCCTGCCTTTCTGTTTCATTTTATTGAAGAATATGATCGTCTGGCTGATTTTGATGCTGGAGTTGCATTAGCTGCAAATTTAACCGTTGACGCTTTATTAATTTATTTTACTGGAGGAACAAGTATTCTTAAAGACTTACAATATTTAAAATATACTACCAAAATAGGAAGAGCATTGGCTGGTGGAATTGAATCAACTGAAGCGATTGAAATATGGCAAGGATTCAGAGGGGCTGCCGACATTTTCACACTTACAGCTGGCTCTTTAACACAAATTAACGAATATCTAATAACTACAGAAAATAATGAGGCTAAAAGAAAAATTTTAGAAGGATGTCAAAAAATATTTATATCCTTAACTTTTTTAGGAGTTGGTTTATCTTTAACGGCACAGGCCCATGCAGTAAGTGAGGCAGGAAAAGTTTTAGATTTAATTGAAGCCTTACCATCAGGTGTCGCTCATGGTCTTGCTCCAGAAATGATCAATTTATTAACAACACTAAAAGGCAATAAAAATGTAACTTTAACCTTATTTGGAAACAAATTAAACGCCTTAGATCTTGGAGATGCTACAAATTACATTGTTTTAAAATACAATTCTGTTTTTACTGATGCTCAAAGGTTAAAGTTCATGACAGATTTTCAACATATCGGTGATCTTGCATTTTGGAGATTATTGAACAATGGGAAAAATGCAAGTGGTATTCGTGATGGTAGTTATTTAGATAATTGGATTCTTTTAAGTGAAAAAGGCTTAGAAGAAGCTAAATTCACTATGTACATTTGTAATCTAACAAGAACTAATGATTTAATTCGTTATGTAGATGAACCAATTACCAAATCAATAATAAACACTCTTAGCTATGAAAGAAAATTAGTTTTTATTGATACTTTTGGAAATGATTTAGCAACATTTAAAAATAAGCCTGAGCTAATTAATCGATGGAAAAGATATTATGATGAGCTAGTTTTAAGACAGTCTTTTTTAAATCTGGAGAAAGATAAAACATTGATACTTATTGATGAATTAGGTGATTTACCAAACGAATTATTTTTAGGTTTAAAACGTAATCCTAGTAAACTTGGAGAATATGCTAATTCTGATACAATCAAAAGACAATTCTTAAGAAAAAACAGGGATTTCTGGCTAGCTAACAATTATACATATGAATATATAAGTTCTTTCAAATTAGAAATAGATAAAGTTGTAAAAACATATAAAAATCAACTTTTATCGGCAGATATAAAAACGAGGCTACAAGCTTTGGAAAAGATAAAAATTAGTGAAAAATTTACCTTAGGGGATTTTATTGAAAAACCAATGAGGGTTTATTTAAACAATATGATTTTAAATAATGAAGATCTGATGTTTAGTGTTGATATTTTATTTAAAAAAGCTGATGGGACTCCTCTAGTCGGAAAGATACATTTAGATATTGATGCCATTGTTGTAAATAAATCTATAAATAAAATTAAAATGCCATATAGTGCCAAACTTACTCCCGGAGAAACATTTGAAACAACAAAAGCAAAATATAATGATGCTCAAAAATTAGAATTTTTAAGAAATCTACCAGAAGATATTACACAAGCAAAAACATTTATAACACAGGAAGGAAAAAAAACATGGAAAGACATAACAATGCCTCAAAATTTCAATCAAATCCATTCCATAGAAGTAAAATATTTGGATAAATCTGAAAAAGCTAAAACAATGTCTTTATCAAATTTTAAACAAATGTTAAAAGCTACCCCTTATTCTTTAAGTGATTTTACAGAAATTAATCCTACAACATTTAATACAACAAAAGAAGAATTATTAAATAGTTTATATATTAGAATAATAACAGATTAAAATAAATAATATGCCATTAGATATTAGATACAAAATAGAGAATATAGATACTTATTTCAGAAAAGACGAATTAAGCACATTGCTTTTTTACATAAAGGATATTAACTACGATTTAGCTACTAAACTTTATTTTTTATTAGAAAAAGAAATAGCTTTTAGATTAGAAAACCATTTGGATATTGGAAATCTAGATGCTTTTAATGATATGTCTGCACATTTTGATTCAGGCGATATTGAAGAAAGTATTCAATCAATAGCAAATCAAGTTATTCCATCATTACAAAATGAAAGACTGAATATATGGGAAAAATATGGCGGTTTTGATAATTTAAAGAATGAAGTTAATAATGGGAATGATTGGAGTTTTAATTTAAACATAAATTATGATTATGTACCGGAATATGTTGATTATTACATTGATATGTTGATTGAAATAAAAGAACTTCTACAAAAATCTCTAGATCTCAATACTCCAATCATTGTAAGTTATGAAGATTAACCCCGATCGCGCGGATTTACCCGATCGCGCAGATTTACCTCCGTAACGATAGCGCGGATTTGCAACCCGATCGCGCAGATCTATTTCAGCAACGATAGCTCGGATTTGTAAACCGATCGCGCAGATTTAGCTCCGCAACGATAGCGCGGATTTGAAATCCGTGCCCGCAAAGTAATTCTTCAAAAACCCGATCGCGCAGATTTACCTCCGCAACGATAGCGCGGATTTGTAATCCGTGCCCGCAAAGTAATTCCTTCAAAACCCCACAAATAAAAAGTAAAACTTTCCACTATACTCTTTATTTTTGTAGGAAAAAAAGAACATGTCAACAAAATATAAAGCAACAACAACTGAGGAAGCATATTTTATAACTGTAACTGCTATAGGATGGATAGATATATTTACAAGACTAAATCAGAAAAACATCTTAATAAATGCTTTAAAGTATTGTCAGGAAAATAAAGGTTTAGAAATTTATGCTTACTGTATTATGAGCAGCCATATTCATTTGCTCTGCAAAGGAACGAATGGTTTTGTATTATCTGATATTATTAGAGATTTTAAAAAATTTACATCAAAAAAAATAATACAAACTATAATAGATGAACCTGAAAGCAGAAGAGAATGGATGTTGGAATATTTTCAAAAGTCATGTGAACATTTAAAAAAGAACCAGACTTATAAAGTATGGCAAAATGGCTATCACGCAGAACATATTTACAGCAATAAATTTATCAAGCAAAAAATTGATTACATCCATAACAATCCCGTAAAAGATAAAACTGTTAGTTCATCTGAAGATTATTATTTTAGTTCGGCAAGGAATTATTCAGGCTTAGAAAATGATTTAGATGTTGTTTTGTTAGATCTGTTTTGAAAAAAAATTATTGCATTCTAGAAAACATCAACAACAATTGATTTTTTTTGATTTGCATTGTGTCCAATCTTTGCGGGCACGGATTGCAAATCCGCGCAATCGGGTTTTGATATAAATACTTCACAACTTAAACAAAATGGATATAATGTTAAAGGACTTGGTCAAAAATGGGTAGATGATACTTTCGAAATATTTGATGATAGAATAAATTCGGTAAAAGCTGAATGGACAGAAAACATTAATTATCCAGGCGGAGAATCTCTCGGATATAAGGAATTTATCAATGTTTATGAGAATACTTATGATCAAATAGAAGCTGTAAAGGCTACTACATTTTATAAGACAATGAGTAGCCGAAAATTCATAAATATTAAAGATATTTTAATAAACCAAGGCTATATAAAAGTAATATTAACAAAATAAAAATGTTTAAAATGAAAAGTTATTTAATATTTAATCTAAATAATAAATTTATTTCATCTCGAAATACAAATCTCTTACATGATTTTTTCACTCAATTCAATATTTCTGAATCTTTAAAAAACAGTATTTTAGTAAGAGTTAATGCAGAAATGAATTTTGAACTTAGTGTTTCTGAATTACAACAATTGGAACTTGCCGCCTCAGAAAAAATAGATGAATTAGTTGCAGACGCAAAATTTGACCCTTTTAAAGAAAGATTGAGAAGATTATATCCTCTTCAATATAGTGCTGATCCATTTATTTGGAAAGGTCTAACTTATTATTTATATATTAAGACAAACCCCATTGATAGTCAAATATCGGAAATACGAAGCTTTTTAGCTCATATTAAAGAATTTACAAATCAAAATCAACCTATGAAATATACTTTTAAAAATTAAAACCAGATGGAGTTATAATTGAACCCGATCGTGCAGATCTATCTCCGCAACGATAGCGCGGATTTGAAATCCGTGCCGCAAAGTAATTCTTCAAAACCCTACAAATAAAAAGTAAAATTTTCCGCTATACTTTTTATTTTTGTAGGAAAAAAGAACGTGTCAACAAAATATAAAGCAACAACAACTGAGGAAGCATATTTTATAACTGTAACTGCTTTAGGATGGATAGATATATTTACAAGACTAAATCAGAAAAACATCTTAATAAATGCTTTTAAAGTATTGCCAGGAAAATAAAGGTTTAGAAATTTATGCCTATTGTATTATGAGCAGCCATATTCATTTGCTCTGCAAAGGAACACATGGTTTTATATTATCTGATATTATTAGAGATTTTAAAAAATTTACATCAAAAAAAAATACAAACTATAATAGATGAACCTGAAAGCAGAAGAGAATGAATGTTAGAATATTTTCAAAAGTCATGTGAACATTTAAAAAAGAACCAGACTTATAAAGTATGGCAAAATGGCTATCACGCAGAACATATTTACAGCAATAAATTTATTAAGCAAAAAATAGATTACATCTATAACAATCCTGTAAAAGATAAGATTGTCAGCTCGGCTGAAGATTATTATTTTAGTTCGGCAAGGAATTATTCAGGCTTAGAGAATGATTTAGATGTTGTTTTGTTAGATCTGTTTTGAAAAAAATCTATTGCGTTCTAGAAAACATCAACAACAATTGATTTTTTTTGATTTGCATTGTTTCCAATCTTTGCGGGCACGGATTGCAAATCCGCGCAATCGGGTTGTCTTTTTTTAAGTAGAGATATTAAAATGATTATTTCAAACTAATTAAAATATTATGCAATTAAAACAACCAAATAAAACTAGAATTAATTTTCAAGACATTCAATGGGGTGAATTGGATTATGATGGTTCTAGTAAAGTACTTTTTAACAACAAGTTATTCTCTGGATACGTTGTCTATGACAGATATGATAATAACAATATTATGAATGAGATTGAATACAAAAATGGAAGTCATCTCGGATGGGAAAATGAATACAACATTCAGGGACAACTTACTTACTCTTGTTTAACTGTTGGGGAAACACCTTTGGAAGTATATAAATATGATGATAATGGAGTCCTAACAAATCATTGGAAAACAGTAGGAGATGCTTATTATCAAGAAATGGCAAGAAAATATAACTTAGATTAAAGAACCCCGATCGCGCAGATTTATCTCAGCAACGATACCCGATCGCGCAGATCTATCTCGGCAACGATAGCACCCGATCGCGCAGATTTAGCCCCCGCTGGCGCGAGCGTCTCGCTCGTGAACGCAAAGTTGTCCTATCCTAAAATAGATTTACAAAAAATAAAAAACAGCTCAAAGACCAAAAATCTTTTGAGTTGTTTTTAAATCAAAAGAGAAAACCAAATCTCTTAAACTCCAAAAATTACATTTTAAAAACTCTGGAAACTTAAAATTATAAATTTCCCTACTCTACTATTGGCTATACCTAAAGCCAATACAAACCTTATTTCTTTGTTTTACAGCTCTGTAAAATAAAACCTTATTGTGACGCCACTAACACAATTTTTAAGCATTCAGATTACTTGCAATCATCCAAAATCAACAACTGTTTGTAAGTAGCAAATATATCTGAATGAATTACGGTAATCCCCTATAAGCCCGATTAAAAGCCTGTAAATTATTTTAAAACCCGTAATAATTAATTAAAAATGAGTACAAATCACAACAGAATTAAAGTAGCAGATTTAGAAACAAATCAGCCCAACAAAATTTTAAAAACGAATCAGAATGGTGAAATAGAATTTAGCGATGCAAACAATCTCCAAACCGAAAATTATAATGCTCTTGACTGCACAACCGAAGGTAAAACACTCGATGCAAGACAAGGAAAAATCTTAAAGGAGATGATTGACAATAAACCTAGTGGAGTATCTAGTGTTACCGGTACCGGCGTTAATAATACCGATCCAAAAAACCCTGTTATACAGGCAGCTTCTGCAACTCAGGCTGGTGTTATTAATACAACTTCTTTACAAGAACTAGGAGGTGTAGATAAATTTATAAATGGAGTTAGGATTGGAAGAGGATCTGGGAATTTCTCGAACAACACAGCTTTAGGAGGTAACAGTCTAACTAGTAATAATTTTGGCAGTTTTAATACAGCTGTCGGATATAGTACCTTATCTCTTAACACCGGAGGCAGTAAAAATACTGCTATTGGCTGTAGTTCCCTATATTTCAATACAGGGAGTAATAATACCGCAATAGGTTATAATTCTCTAATTGGTAACAAAACAGGAAGTTTTAATTTAGGGATAGGGAGCGAAACTTTATCAGTCAATTCAAGCGGTAATGATAATGTTGCATTAGGAAACTATACTTTAAATAGAAATACTGAGGGTAATCTTAATATTGCAATTGGGAAATATGCTGGCGGAAGCATTACAACTGGCAATAGTAATACCTTTATTACAAGTGGCAATTCAGCTATTAATATTACTTCTGGAAGTAATAATACAATAATTGGGAACTATACTTCTGGATTTAATTCAAACGATTCTAATTTAGTAGTTTTAGGAGATGGTACGGGTAATACAGCTATTAGAAAAGAAGCAGACAACAGGTTATTGGCTCCTACATTATCCCAATCTTTAATCTTAAATGGTGGATCTAAAAGTCTTATTAATAAAGAATTCGCAGATAACATGGGTGCTGTTGTAAACACTACGACAACTGCCTTAACAAGTGCTTATCTGTCATCAAATTACTACAATGCATTATTAGGCTTTAGAGTTCACTGTAACAACATTGCAACTGGAGGATTAATATATGAGAAAACTTCAAACGGATGGATACAATACTCAACAACTCTAGTGGCTTAGAAATTAAATTTAGGCGAATCATCAGCAAGTATAATAAAAAAATTTTCTAAACATTTATAGATTGCTTATTCCTTTTACATAGCAAGTTAGCACTCTTGAAAACCATAGTAGCAACTCAAAGTATCTTAAGTTTGAGTTGCTGCTAAACCAAACTACAAATTTTATTATCCTTTTTAGATTCTAGTTTATACAAAAACAACTGTTTAATCTTGCTCTAATCTAGATCCTATTTTTGTACATTTTTCAAAAACAAAAACATTCCAAATCTCTAAGAGATATCTTTTCTTAAAGTTCATTTAAATTCAATCTTTAAAAACTTCCCATCCACTCTCTTTACAACTCTGTAAAGTCCCAGAACATCCATGTTAAACCGCTAAGCAGCTCTTTTTTAAGCTCCATTTTTAGGCTCATCTTTACACTATCAAAAGAAGAAAAGAGAATAGAAACCTCTTAAAACAAAGTCTTTTAAAAAGTCACTAAGCAGATAAATTGCTAAAAACTGCTTAGAAAAATCTCTAAAAAACTATGCACTTACCCCTCAACTATTGGTTCGCTGTAATTACAATTTAATCATTCAGAATACGAACACAATTAAAGTCAAAAACAAATTAAAATATGCCAACTAATCCAATTCCTGCGGTACCGATTCCTACACCGAGATATTATCCTCGATTATCGGAGATAATTACTGTAGACGATCTACCAGAATTTTTATCGTTTGTTGAAAATGGTTTAAATGCCATCTTTGATAAAATTCATTATAAAAACTTACAATATTCTAAAGGATACCGTGGTGATTCGGCTTTTTACAGCCTTGATATTGTTACCAGCGAAAGACTGGCTCTTCCATTGCCATTTGGTTTAGGTCTCGTACTTAATCCAGATCCTGATGGAGATTCTACGATTTCTTCATTCCCTATTACTTTAGAATATCAATGGGAAATTTTAGCTTTCCTAAAAACTTTCAGTTCCAGTAATTTCTCCTTTTCAGTAAAAGATTTTTATTCAGTAGGCTTACAGGTTTTTCGTATCAGCGAAGAACAAGTTGTGGCACACATGCTCAACATTTTTGTTGAAGCTCAAGAAGGAAAAACAAAATATGAAACGCTTTTAGAAGATGTTAACGACCTTTTAAATTTTCCAGAAGAACAAAAATTAGAGTTTCCTGCTGGTATTGAGCAATCTATCAGCAGTATAATGGCACTTATTAAAACTAATACAGCCATTACCGAAACAATTCCGTTATTGTTATTTGCCACTTACATTTTAAATGAAGACTTAAGTACAACGAAACAAAAACTGCAGGAATTCTATAATATCATTGCACCAGATGGTATCGAAGCTCACATTAAAAGAATCATTACTCCAAAAGCTAAAGCAACTTTAGCTTTAAGTGCCGGTATTGAATTTCCGCAAAATATATTAAAACCGA